>JAVEEO010000386.1 GCA_030840415.1 Pseudonocardiales bacterium
CCACCAGTCCTGGTCGCTGTCGAGGAAGTGGCGCAGCGTGGTGACGTCACCGGCGTTGTTGACCAGGATGTCGACGCCGCCGAACCGGTCCACCGTCGTCTGGATCAGCCGGTCGACGTCGGCCGCGACGCCGGCGTCACCGCCGACACCGATCACGTTCGCGCCATTCTCGGCGAGCGCCTGTGCCGCGGCCTCGACGCCGGCGACGTCGATGTCGGACAGCGCCACCGAGGCGCCCTCGGCCGCGAAACGGCTGGCGATCGCGTGCCCGATGCCGCGCGCGGCGCCGGTGACGATGGCGACCTTGCCGGCCAGTTCAGCTCGTGGTGCTCCCATGACGTCCTTCCGGTGGTGTGGTGGCGACGGGCAGCCATGATCGTGCTGGACCGGTCGGCGCTGACCGCGCACCTGCCAGGTGCGGCCCATCGCGACAATACGCAGACTGCCGGTTCCCGATTCGGGCGGCCGGGGCGGGCTACCGGGCGGCGAACCGTTGTGCCGATCGGGGCCAGCGGGCCGACCGCGACGATGTTGCCCCGACTGCGCGAGCGCTGCCCGGCTACCGCGTGATCAGCCTGCGGACCTGGCGAGGGCGGACAGGCCGATCCGCAACCGCGATTCGGCCGATTGGTAGGCGACAACGGCGATGACGTGGAGGATGGCGCGGTCGTCCAGGCCGGTCGAGCGGAGCGCGTCGGCGTCTGCCTGACCCATCAGCCAGGGCGTGCGGCTCAGCTTGTCCGCGAACCTCACCAACGTATCGCCGTCCGCCGCATCGGGCTCGTCGGGTGGCTCGACCGAGCCGTCGCAGGCGGCGCGGGCCGCTATCGATCGAAGCCGGCTGCGGGTGGCCGGCGATATCGGATCAGCGCTGTCCAGGACGTAGACGCGCCAGTGAGACCACGCCGCCTGGGCGGCCGGCAATGCTGAGAGCAGCTCGATCGAGGTGTCGACGGGCGGCCACTGCTGCGGCCCGGGTCGCTGGACCGCTTCGGTTCTGCCGCGATAGACGAACTCGGGAAGTTCGTTGCGGTAGTCCGCCTCGACTCCGGTGCCGTCGGCCACCCGGGTCAGGTAGTTGAACATGGCTACCAGCCCGATGACGAGCACGATCGAGGTTCGCGGCAGGCCTACCTCGGACAGCTGTCGGATCTCGGCGGGACCGACCGTCCAGGGCCGGGCCGTCAGGGTTCGGGCGAAGTCGGCCAGGCAGGCATCCTGTGGTGGGACGTCGTCGAACGCCTGACCGAGGACGATGGAGCGGCTGACGGTGTCATCGCCGCTGGCTACACGCAGAAACTCCGCGTGAGCGGTCGTTCAATAGAAGCACTCGTTCTCCCGCGACGTCACCGAGTTGATCAGCTCGCGGGAGCGCCAGGGCAGCGCGTCGTTGCTCAGCGAACCCGAGACGGCGAAGGTGCGTCGCAGCAACTCCGGATCGAGGGAGTGCGCCCGGATGATGCCGGGCGCGTCGCCGTGCGAGGGGACGTACACCGAGGGCATCGGACGGGCAGCCATCGCCAGGTAGGCATCGAGCAGGTCGCCGTCGGCCTCTTGCCTGCCGATCATTCGCACATAGGCCACGTCGCCACCTCGCTCCATACCCGATCACCAATCGGCGGGGTATGGATTGTGCCGGCCAATCCAGCTTCGCCGAAGGTGCAGTACCTCTGATCCGCGCAAACTAACACGGCCGGCAGGCGTGATGGGTACGTTTCTTGCTCTTCACGTCCCGCTGTCCCCGCTGAGAAGCTGGGCGTGGCACACCGGCGGGTGGCGCCGTCGCGCCGACTACCTCCTGCCCTGCGGGAACCGGTTCTGTGGCGGCAGGCTTGCCCTCGGTGAGATCATGCCGCCAGGGTGCCGCTCGACGAACGTGCCGCGGCGATTCTGTCTTGGAGGGATGCCATGGCCCCGGCTCCGCTCATCACGCAGTTCGTCAACGGCCTGACCGAAGAGGACCGGAAGCGGCTGCGTCAGGTACTCAACCTGGCGGCGAACGCCGATATCGAGGCGATCGCCGTTGCCCTGGAACCATTCGCGGCAGCGGCGCTGGCCGAGTACGTCGACCAGTTCACCGGCCGCCAGATCCCGACCCGGATGAAAGACTTCGAGCAGTTGCGACTGCTGTATATGGCGCGGTTCGCCTTCGGCGGTCAGTTGCCGAGCCCGGACCGAGTGGCGGACCTGTTCCAGCGCAATGCCTCCGAGTCGAAACTGCTGCTGCGCAACACCGCGACCCGTTACCGGTACGAACTGGCCGCGAGCATGAATGACGCGGTTTGGCGAGTCCTCATCAGCCTGAGTAAGAAATCCGGTGACGACTTGTGGAGCGTCGAGGTCCGTGACCTCGCCCTGCTGGACCACATGACCGAAGCGGTCCGCCGCGGCCCGGGTAATCCGAAGGGCATCGAGCGTTCGCAGAAGGAGATGCACGTTTACCTGGTGGACAAGGCGACCATGTCGACGCTACTGAGCTTCATCGGGCACACCTACGACGAGTTCAAGGCGGCTCGCCGGTGACCGCGCTGTCCCCGGCCACCCTCGTGGGGGTGGGATCAGCGATGGGCGTCGTGTCCGGGTTCTACTACACGACGCAGAGGGCCGACACCCGGGAACTCGCGATGCAGCCCGTCCCTTATGACGATGACGCCGCACGCGCGATGCACGGTCAGTTGCGCACCGCACGCAACGTGCTCGGCATAGTGCTCGTGCTGCACCTGGTGTTCGAAGTGCTTTTCCTGGTCGGAACGGTCGACGCCATGGCGAGCATCGGCGGCGACCAGGTTGACCCACAGCGAGTGGCGGTAGTCGTATTGTTCGCCGTCGGCCTGCTCGTCGCATGGCTGCTGGTCAGCGACCTGCGTTCCATCCTCCGCCAATATCGCAACAGCAACCGGCCGGACCCACCTCCGCCGGAGCTGGCATGACCATCTGGACCTACCGCGACAGCGCCATGGAAGGCTCGGTCCCACTGGGTTGGGACGGGCCCTGCTTCTTCTGCCGGGCGGACATGGACGAACTCCGCTCGACCCGCCGCGAGGGCGTGAACGAAAGCTGGGCACGTGCGGATGTCTTCGGCTGCCCGCGGTGTGGGTGGTGGCGCGCGTCGGAGAACTCGGTAACCAGGATGTACCGCGGCCACGGGTACGCGGTACGGATCGAGCGCCGGGCCGCCGCGGGCAGCCTCCTCGAACTCGACGTCTCTGACCAGGCAGCGCCGATTCAGGCGATCCGTGAGACGTTGATGATCGCCCCACACAAGCTTGGCGTCATCCACCACAACCGGTTCGAGCAGGTAGTCGCCGATGTCTATCGCGACCTCGGCTACGAGGCCCGCGCGACGGCACAGAGCGGCGACGACGGAATCGACGTGATCCTGGAAGGCGACGGCGTGCGCATCGGGATACAGGTGAAGCGATATCAGGGCGCGATCCAGGTGGAGCAGATCCGCGCACTCGCCGGCGCACTTGTGCTCAACGGCATGACCCGTGGCGTATTCGTCACGACGTCCGGGTTCACCACCGGCGCGCCCCGGACGGTCGCGGGCTACGCGCGGGCGGGCTATCAGATTGAACTAGTGGATGGAACGCGGTTCCTCGAGCAACTCGAGATCGCCCAGCGCGAGATGTACCGTGACCGTGAAGAGCTCGTCGCCTCCATCGCGCGCGACGATCTGGTCCTCATCGGCATCGATCACGCATGGGAACCGAAGGAGTCCGGCGAGTGGCCACGGTTCTAGCCCGTCGCCCGGTCGCCTGCTGTCGGACGAGATAGGTGGGCTCGGTCGCGGCGTTCGTTGTGGTCGCTGCAGGAGCAAGGCTGTATCTCATTGGGGCCCTATGAAGAAGCGTCTTCGGGTCTTCACCTCTCGCGGAGTTCGCGCCGTAGTGCTGCGAACCGTTGCGCTGGATGGCCTCGAGGGCCGCATCCTGCGCAGGCTGACCGCTGACAAGCACGCAACGAGCGTCGGCACCGACGTATATCAGGCCGTTCGTGCGATCGTCCCCGAATCACGAGACCCGTTCGGGGCGGCCGTATCGCTGCCGCTCGACGACATCATCATCGCTGCCGGCTACCTGATCAAGGTGCCCCACTCGCCGGGGGGGGGCACGGTTGATAGGCCGGCCGAAGTGGACCCTCGCGGCGGTGCCGGAGCGGTACCCGGAGCTGACCGATCGGGTTGAGGCTCTGGCCCAGGCGTGGCGTGCTTTCCTGACGGACCCGGCCTATCACGCGATCTGCGACGCGGTGCGACGGGCCATCCAAAGCCGCCGGGAGTCCGACACCGACGGCCTGGAATCCGACACCGGCGGGCTCGACTGATGCATTCCATGTCAGCCGCGGTGGCGACCGTCGCGACGGAATCCGCGCACGGCAGCGACGACGCGGCCGGGTCGGGGCTCCTCTCCGAAACCGTGGAGCGGGAGGCCAGCTCGCTGCGTGCCGTCTTCCGTGAGCGCAGGATCTCGCTGACGACGATGGACCGGCCGCTGCGGTGGGCTACCGGTGGCGCGCTGGCGAGCCCGCTCGGCGTTGCCCTGCTCATTGCCCTGCGGGATGTCCCGGCATCGAATGTGGTGCTCGGCCGCAGCGGTGGCCAGGTAGTCCAGGTATCGGCGCCCTTGTTCATCGCCACCCTTGCGCTGCTGGCACTCGGGCTGGCCTACCTGGTTACCGGCGCCATCTTGGCCAGTTGGCGCTCGCCCGCCAGATTCGGGCGCCGCTGACCAGCGGCAGATCGTGCGCCAGCTCGCCGCCGCCGCCGATTTCGGCGAATGGGGCGGTCTGCTGGGCGAGCGGGTTACCACGGCAGCGCGAGGCAAGTCCGAGCGCGCACCGGCACTGCTGGCCAGTTGCCTGGCCGCCTCGTTGCTCGGTGGTACTGGCCGGCTACTTCACCATCTTCGCTGGCTATTCGTAGTGCTGCGAATCGCCTCACCGACACCGTGCGCTGTCACTGCACCGCCGACGGTGGCCGACGACGCTGAGCATCGCAGTGGTCTTCGCCGTGTGTGCCGTCGGCAGTTATCTGATCGCACCGATCAGCACCGTGCTGGCCCACGGCTTCACCGCAACGAGCAAGCCGGCCGAGCAGGTCGAGGACGGCCGGTTCACGAGCAGCGCCGATGTCGTCGCCGGCCGCGGCGGTGCCGGCAAGACCGCTTTCATCGTGCTGATCCCGCGTGGCTGGCTGCATAGCAGCTCCGGCGACGTGGAGGTATGGAGCAACTGCGCCGTACCGGGCGCATCTCCCGGGCAGTCCGGCGCGTCGTTCGAGCGAGTGGCGATTACCTCGGTTTCCGCCGCCGTCACTGCCGCCAGTCGCCGGTGCTTGCTGACAGCCTGCCCGCGTGACTCGTCCTCTCATGCCGGGATGTCGTCGGGCTTGCCCCACTGGGCGGTGATGACCCCGCGCACCCACCACACTCCGGTGGACGGCCGCCAGACCGCCAAGTCCAGCCGGCCGTCGCCGTTGTAGTCCGCAGCGACCGGGACGTCGCCGGGCTTGCCCCACTGGGCGGTGACCACGCCGTGTACCCACCAGGTTCCGGTGGACGGTCGCCAGACCGCCAGGTCGGCGCGTCCGTCGCCGTTGTAGTCGGCGGCGACCGGGTCGTCCCCCGGCTTGCCCCACTGGGCGGTGACCACGCCGTGTACCCACCAGGTTCCGGTGGACGGTCGCCAGACCGCCAGGTCGGCTCGTCCGTCGCCGTTGTAGTCGGCGGGCACCGGGACGTCGCCGGGCTTGCCCCACTGTGCGGTCAGCACTCCGCGAACCCACCAGACCCCGGTGGACGGTCGCCAGACCGCCAGATCGGCCCGGCCGTCGCCGTTGAAATCTGCCACCACCGGAACGTCGCCGGGCTTGCCCCATTGGACCGTCTCGATCCCGCGCACCCACCAGGTGCCCGTGGACGGTCGCCAGACCGCGAGATCGACCCGGCCATCGCCGTTGTAGTCGGCGGGCACCGGGACGTCACCCGGCTTACCCCACTGCGAGGTGACCACGCCGTGCACCCACCAGACCCCGGTGGACGGTCGCCAGACCGCCAGGTCGGAACGCCCGTCGCCGTTGTAGTCATGGGCCACCCCGGGGATCAGCCCGCGGGCCTGCTTGGCCTTGAGCACCACCAGTGCCGCCGCATTGACCCGGGCCCGGAACGCCGCATCGTTGGCCACCCGGGCCGAGACCGCCCCGACCATCGCCGGGATCAGGCTGGGGTCGACGGTCAGCACCATGTCGCCGCCGGCCCCCAGGAAGTTCACCGCCCGGGCGCCCGGCGACCAGGCCGCGACCTGCCTGGCCGAGCCCAGGTCGTCGCTGATCACCACCCCGCGAAAGCCGAGCCGCCCGCGCAGCACCGAGCCGATGACCGTCGGCGAGAACACGGCCGGCCGGGCCGCGTCGATCAGGTGGTAGTAGGCCGAGGACATCATCACGAAGGGAGCACCGGCTCCGATGCCGGCCTGGAACGGCGCCAGGTAAGGGTCCGTCGAGGTCGTGACGTAGTCGGTCACCCCGGCGGTGGTGTCGGTGTTGGCAGTCACCCGGCCCAGCCCGGGGAAGTGCTTGACGGCGGTGGCGACGCCGGCCTGTGCCATGCCCCGCACCACCGCCGCGCCGTGCGGCGCCACCACGTCCGGGGTGTGGCCGTACTCGCGGTTGTAATACCCGATCGGCGGATTGACCTGGCCGACCGGAACGGTGTCCAGCACCGGTGCCAGGTTCAGGTTGACCCCGGCCGCCGCCAGCTGGCCGCCCCAGTGCTGCGCCGCCGCCTGCAGGGTTGCCGTCGACCAGCCGCCCTGGGTCAGCGCCTGCGGGATGGTCGAGAATCCGGGCCCGGACAGCACCTGGACGTAGCCGCCCTCCTGGTCGGAGCTGACGAACAGCGGCACCCCGCCGGTGGCCGCCGAGCCGGCCCGTGCCTGCAAGCTGTTGGTGATCGCGCGGGTGGCGCTGACCCCTCGCGCGCTGCGGCCGGTCAGGATCACGTTGCCCACGTGGTAGGTGCCGATCGCCGACAAGGTCGCCGAGCCGACACCGGTCGCGGCGCCGCCGACCATGAACAGCTGCCCGATCCGCTGCGCCTGCGACATCCGGTTGAACACCGCCTGGGCACCGCCTGCCGGTATGCCTGCCGAGGCCGGAGCAGCCTGCAACACCGACAGCAGGGCAGCGCCGCCCACTACCAGCCCGATCGATCGCGAATGCCTCATGCCGGCCGCCTCTCAGAGCCCTCGCCACCCAGACACAAGCGACGCCGGAACTGTTGCGCCGGCGAGGAATCGTAGGTGCGCGCGGCAGAATTCGTGGTCGAAGGCTAGCTGGCCGGAGGTTCAGCGGCCGGAACAAAATCACGGTGGCGTACCGGTGTGCCGGATTTTCACTGCGGGCGCGCGCCTTCAGATCCAGAATGAGGCGTGGGCCGAGCCGGCGGGGACTTCGACGACATCGAGTGGGTCGACGACGGTTCGGAGTTGACGGCCCCGCCTCGGTTGCCGTGGCCGAGATGGTTGACCGTGGCAGTCGTTGTGCTGAGCGTTGCCGCGGTGGTCGCGGTGCTCAACACCGTGCGGCGCACCCCGCCGGCAGCACCGCCCGCCGCCCTGGTGACCGCCCCCGCGTCGTCGAGCCGGCCCGCCGCCACCACCTCCGTGCCGGCGGCTACCTCCTCGCCATTGGCGGTGTCGAAGCTCCGGCTGGGCCACCCATTGCTCGGTGTCAGCGCGGGGTGGGAGTTGTTCGCACGCGGCACTGGGGTGCTGGCGCGCATCGAGCCGGCGGCCGGCCGGGTCACCCTCACGCCCGTTCCCGACCTGCGCAGCGGCGGCCCGGTCTACCTGCTGGCCGGCCCGGATCGGGCGATCATCCGGCCGCTGGACAGCGTGCCCGCCTACGTGGTGCCCGACGGGCAGCCGGCCAGGCAACTGCCTGGAACGCTCAACGAGGACGGCCCGGTGTTTCCGGGACCGGAACCGGGCCAGATGTGGGTGCGGCCGGCCGACGACCACCAGCCGGTGATGGCCCTGGCCACCCTGGACGGCGATCGACTTGCCGACTTCGTCCAGGTGCCGGCGGGCAGTTCGTCGTTCGAGGCGGTCGGCGACGGAGCGGGCTACCTGCTCTACCCCGGCATCGGCGGGGTGTACGCCGCCCGGCCGGACGGGCCGCACCGGATCAGCACCGGCGCGCTGCTGGCGGTCGGTCCCACCGGCTGGCTGGTGGTCGAGTGCGACGCGCAGTACCGCTGCCGGACGGTGCTGATCGACCGGCTGGACGGCTCGCGGCGAACCGTGCCCACCACCCTCGCGAGCCGGGACCGGAGCGGGGTGATCTCACCGGATGGGTCGACCGCGGCGATGATGACCGCCGGCCAGAACGGCTCCTCCGGCCTCTACCTCCTCGACCTGGTCACCGGCAGCCGGCGCGCGGTCGACGTGGCCGTCACCCAGCAGACCCTGGACGGTGCCATCGCGTTCTCCCCGGACGGCAAGTGGCTGTTCGCCATCACCGCCGGCGGGGAGCTGGCGGTCATCGATCGCCGGACCGGGGTGGTCAGCGATCTGGACGTACCGCTGCCGACACTGAGCCAGTTGGCGGTGCGACCGGCCAGCTACTGACCATTCGCCGGCCGAGAGCCAGCCCGCACGAACATCGAGCGGCCGGACAGCTGTCAGCCAGCTCCAGAGATCATGCCTGGCCGAACAGCGCGGTCGACCAGCTCTGATCCGGCCGCACCCCAGGCGGGATGGCGAAGATTGCGCTGCCGACGTGCTGGGTGTGGGTGTTCAGCGCGTCCGAGCGGCTGAGCTGGCGCTGGATGGGTATGAAGCCGGTGCGCGGGTCGGACTGGAAGCAGCAGAACATCTGCCCCGCCTGCACGCCGGTCGGCGAGCTTTCGGTGAAGGCATAGCTGCGCCGCAGGATTTGCGCGCCGGCGTTCAGCTCGGCCGAGGCCAGCCGGACGTGTGAGTCGAGCGGGATGGCCGGGCTGCCGTCGGCGGCCGAGGCGGCCAGGTCGAGTGGGCTGGTCAGGTTGCCGCCGGACAGCGGCGCGCCGGACTGCTTGTGCCGGCCGATGATTCGCTGCTGCTCGTCGTCGGGCACGTCGTCCCAGCCGTCGGTGAACAGCAGGATCCGGCGGGTCACCAGGTAACTGCCGCAGGCCATCCAATCCGTTCCGCCGGCCCACACCACGTTGTCCAGGCCCTTGCTGTCCTCGAGCGGCGGGTTGCGCACTCCGTCGTGGAAGCCGAAAAGGTTGCGGGTGAGCGGCTTGGCGGCATCGCCGAGTTGCGGGCCACGGAAACCGGACTGGGACCAGCGCACGCTGACCAGTCCGTGGGACAGCCGCAGCAGCTGCCGGTGGGCGTGGTAGGCGATCTGGGCGTCGTCGGCGCAGATCTGCAGCACCAGGTCGCCACCGCGCCAGGCGGTTTGCAGATTGTCGTTGGCGAACCGGGGCAACTCGGACAGCGGGGCGGGCCGGCGGCCGGCCAGGCCGAACCGGGCGTCGAACAGGCTGGGCCCGTAGCCGATGGTGATGGTCAGGCGGGAGGGTGACGCGTCCACCGCCTCGCCGCTGTCGGTCAGCGCCGGCCGGTCCGCCGGCGCCAGTACCGGCTTGCCGCTGGTCAGCAGTGCCGCCGCGGTGGTCCAGTCGTCGAGCAGTCGGCGCAGCTCGGCGGCGCCGGTCGCGGTCACATCCAATGCGGAGAGTAACTGGCAGGCCTGCGCCGGGGTGACCACGCCGGCCTGGTGGGGGCCGTGGAACGGCTCGAGCTGAGCGGCCGCAGCGGTGCTTGCGGCGAGGGTTTCGGTGGCCGCGGCCGGCCGGGCGTGCGAGGAGGTGCAGCCAGCCACCCCCACCGCGGCAGCGCCGAACGCGGCCGACAGCACGGCCCGCCGGGACACCTCAGGAGTAGCGGAAGCGGGCATGGCAGGCGACTCTACCTGCTACATGGTGTTTGAGAAACGCCTTGAAATAACAGAAATCTCATGTTTCTATCTCACCACCTCTTTATCCCCGCGCGCTGTTTGCACCTTGGAGTCCCCCATGCGCCCTCGCCGTTCTCGCCTGCGCGATGCGGTAGTACTGATCGTCACTGCCAGCCTGGTGCTGAACTTCGAGAGCCCGGCCAGCACGGCCAGTCCACAGAGCCCTTCGCTGCCGCCGGCCGGCTCGGTGACCTACAGCTATGACGCCTCCGGACGCCTGGTGGGGGCCAGTGAACCCGGAGTGGGATCGGTTACCCACAGCTACGACGCCGCCGGCAACCTGACCGCGACCACGCCGAGCACCGGCGCCGACCCGCAGCTGACGAGCGTCACGCCGCAGCACGCCCCGCCGGGCAGCATCGTCACCCTGCGGGGCGCCAACTTCAGCAGCACCGCCTCGGACGACCAGGTCAGCTTCGGCGGCACCGCCGCCACCGTCGGCTCGGCCGCGGCCGGGTCGCTGACCGTCACTGTGCCGGCCGCCGCGACCAGCGGGCCGGTCAGCGTCACCGTCGGCGGCGTGACCGCAACCGGTCCCAGCTTCACAGTCGAGCCGTCGGCCCAGGCGCCGACGATCACCGGCTTCAGCGCCAGCCAGGTCAACCTGGGCGCCACCCTGACCGTCAGCGGCAGCCACTTCGACCCGAACCCCGCCCGGAACGTGGTGCAGATCAACCAGACCCGGGCCCCGGTGACCACGGCAAGCGCCACCAGCCTGACCGTCACGGTACCGCCGGCCGCGGCCGGCTCGGGCAAGGTGACGGTCTCCACCCCGGCCGGGGTGGCCACCAGCGCGGCGGATCTGTACGTGTTGCCGGCCGCCCTGGCGGCGAACACCTTCGACGCCGGGCAGCGGATCACGCCGTCGGCCACCGTGACCCTGGCGACGGCCGGCCCCGGGCACGTCGCGCTGGCGGTGTTCGACGCGCCGGCGAACGGTCGGCTGTTCGTTCGGGAGGGTACCTCCAGCGTCCCGTCCTGCAATGGCACGCTCACCGTCTACGACCCGCATGGCGTCTCGATCGGCTCGGACAGCTGCGTCTGGACCAAGGACTACCTCGACGACCTGCCGCTGCGCACAGCCGGCACGTACACCGTCGCGCTGTCCACCAACGGCAGCGGCGGCTCGGTGCCGGTGACGCTGGACCTGGTGCCGCCAGATTCCACCGCTGCGATCAGCACTGATGGCACGCCCACCACGATCACCACCAGCGTCGGGCAGAGCGCCAAGCTCAGCTTTTCCGGCACCGCGAACCAGCGGATCTTCGTCAAGATCACCGGCAACACTGCCGAGGCGAGCAGTTGTGCCGCGCTCACCCTGCAGGGACCGGCCGGCACCGTCACGACCGGCAGCGCCTGCTCGGCCAGTTCCTACATCGATACCACCACGCTGCCCTCGGACGGCGGCTACTCGCTGACCTTCAATCCCGGCGGCACCGATGCCGGCAGCGCGACGATCGCTATCTACACCGTGCCGGCCGACTCGATCATTCCGGTGAGCGCCGACGGCACGCCGACCACCGTAACCACCAGCATCGGCCAGAGCGCCAACCTGACGTTCAGCGGCACCGCGAACCAGCGGGTATTCGTCAAGGTCACCGGTAACACCGCCGAGGCGACCAGCTGCGTCGCGCTCGCCCTGGTCAACCCCAGCGGCAGCAACGTGGTCACCGGCAGCGGCTGCTCGGCCAGCTCCTATCTCGACACCACCACGCTGCCCTCCGACGGCACCTACACCTTCAGGTTCAACCCCGGCGGCACCGACGCCGGCAGCGCGACGATTGCCATCTACACGGTCCCGGCCGACTCGATCATTCCGGTGAGCGCCGACGGCACGCCGACCACCATCACCACCAGCATCGGCCAGAACGGCAAGCTGACCTTCAGCGGCAGCACCGGGCAGCGGATCTTCGTCAACATCACCAACAGCACCGCTCGATCCAGCAGTTGCCCTGTCTTCACGCTGCTGTCGCCGTCCGGCAGCACCGTTGTGAGCAAGACGAGCTGTTCGGCCAGCGACTATCTCGACACCACCTCGCTTCCTGCGGACGGCAGCTACTCGCTGACCTTC
>JAVEEO010000387.1 GCA_030840415.1 Pseudonocardiales bacterium
CGACACCGCGGCCTTGACCGATTCCTGACCCACTACAACACTCAACGCGGCCACTCCGCCCTCGGCGGACACCCACCCATCAGCCGCCTCGCCGCCTGACAACAACGTGCCGGGTCACGACACCTAGCGCCGCCGGTAGGCTCGATGAGGTGAGTACCCAGACCGAACCGCACTCTGACCCCGCCGGCCCGGCTGCCCGGCCACGCAACGTCGACCTGGCGCTGGGCGCGATCCTGCTGCGCTGCGTGCTGGCGCTGGCGGCCGCGTTCGCACTGTTCGGTGCCGAGGACGAACTGCGGCGCAATGCCGCCGAGCTGCATCCGGACTGGTCGGCCAGCACCCTGGCCGACAAGGTCGAGAGTGAGTTGCGCTCGAACGTGGTGCTCACCCTCGTCTACATCGCCCTGGTGCTGCTGATCGCCAAGTTCATCCGGGACGGGCGCAACTGGGCCCGCTGGCTTTACGCCTTCTTCGCGGTGCTGGTGGCCGGTGACGTGCTGCGGGTGGCCGGATTCTTCGCCGGCGACAACCTGCTGTTCCGGCTGCTGTCCGGCCTCACCGGGCTGGCGGCGGCAGCGGCGATCGTGCTGCTGTTCTCGCCCTCGGCCAGCCGCTACTTCCGGCCGGCGGCCGGTGCGGCCTCGCCAATGCGCATGCTGTTCGGCGGCCGGGCCGGCCTGGCCACGAGCCGGGGCGCCGCTGCCCAGGCGCCGAAGGATGCGTCCGAGCGGGTGTCGCTGGCCAAGCCGGCCGGTGGCAGCCGATCGGTGCCCGGCAACGCGACGGCCGCCGGAAAGCGGCCGGCCGCCGGTAGTGCGACAGCCGTCGGAAAGCGGTCGGCCGCCGGTAGTGCGACAGCCGTCGGAAAGCGGCCGGCTCCGCGGGCGAAGTCCCGCAAGCAGGCCAGCGAGTGACCCTCGACAACCCGGGTCTGCCGGGCTTCGCCCTGGTAACCGGCGCCACAGCCGGTCTGGGGGCCAGCTTCGCTCGTCAACTGGCCGCGGAGGGGCGCGACCTGGTGCTGGTCGCCCGTACCGAGGACCGGCTGGAGAGCGTGGCTGCCGACCTGCGGGCCCGGTTCGGGATCCAGGTCGAGGTGCTGGTGGCCGACCTGAGCACCGCGGACGGCTGCGCCGCGGTGGCGGCCCGGGTGAGCCAATCGGAGCGGCCGGTCGACACCCTGGTCAACAATGCCGGCATCGGCCTGTACCGCGCCTTCGGCACCGCGCCGCTGGCCGACGAGCGCCGGATGCTCGACCTGAATGTCGGCTCGGTGCTGACCCTCAGCCATGCCGCGGTGACTGCCATGACGGCGCGAGGACGCGGCGAGATCATCAACGTGTCCTCGGTCGCAGGCTTCGTCCCGCGCGGCGCGTCCACTACCTACGCCGCGAGCAAGGCCTGGGTCACCTCGTTCAGCGAGGGACTGGCCTTGCTGACGAAGGGCACCGGCGTCCGGGTCGCCGCGATCTGTCCGGGGTTCACCCGCACCGAGTTCCACGCCCGGGCCAAGGCCGACATGAGCGGCACCCCGGGCTGGATGTGGCTCGCCGCCGACCGGGTGGTCGCCGAGGGCCTGGCCGACGTCCGGTCCGGGGTGATCATCAGCGTGCCGAGCAAGCGGTACAAGGCCCTGTTGCTGCTGGTGAAGCTGCTGCCCCGAACCCTCGTCCGGTGGGTGGTCAGCCGCCGATAGGGTGGGCGCATGAGCGAGGTGGGCGGGACGAGCGACCGCGACGAGCTGCTTGAGCTGATCAAAGAACTTGCCGTGGTGCACGGCCGGGTGACGCTGTCGTCGGGGCAGCAGGCCGACTACTACATCGACCTGAGGCGGATCACCCTGCACCGCCGGGCGGCACCGCTGGTCGGCCGGGTGCTGCGCGAGCTCACCGCGGACTGGTCCTACGAGGCCGCTGGCGGCCTGACCTTGGGGGCCGACCCGGTCGGCACCGCGATCCTGCACGCCAGTGACGGCGCGGTGGATGCCTTCGTGGTGCGCAAGGCGGAGAAGCGGCACGGCATGCAGCAACGGATCGAGGGGCCGTCGGTGGCCGGGCGCCGGGTGCTGGTGGTCGAGGACGTCTCGACCACGGGATCCAGCCCGTTGACCGCCGTCGAGGCGCTGCGCGAGGCCGGTGCCGAGGTCGTCGGGGTGGCGCTCATCGTCGACCGGGGCGCCGGGCCGGCCATCGAAGCGGCCGGCCTGCCGTGCCGCGCGGCCTATTCGCTGGCCGATCTCGGCCTCGGCTAGGACGAACTGCCGGTGCCGGCCGGGACCGCCCCCGACGACGCGGTAGCAGCAGAGAAGGTCGTCCTCGCCGCTGACGAAGCACCGGCTGCCGACCCGGGCGTGGCGGCGGTCGCCGATGCCACCCCAGATCTGGCTGTCGGCGTCGGGCCGCACCCTCGGCCGTGGCCGAGCGAGGGCCGGTACGACCCGCAGTTGCTGGAGCACGGCGATCACCGCAACGTCAGCGACCGGTACCGCTACTGGAGCGTCCCGGCGATCGTGGCCGACCTGGACACCCGCCGGCACGAGTTCGTCGTGGCGATCGAGAACTGGCAGCACGATGCGAACATCGGCACCGTGGTCCGGACCGCCAACGCGTTCCTGGCGCGCGAGGTGCTGATCGTCGGGCGCAAGCGCTGGAACCGGCGCGGCGCAATGGTCACCGATCGTTATCAGCACCTGCGGCACCTGCCTGCGATCGCCGATCTCACCGCGTGGGCGGCCGAGCACGGCTACCCGATCGTGGCCGTCGACAACACCCCGGGGGCCCGTCCGATCGAGACCGCGCCGCTGCCGCGCAACGCGCTGTTCCTGTTCGGTCAGGAGGGACCAGGGCTCACCCCGCAGGCCCAGGCCAGCGCCACCATGGTTCTCTCGATCGCCCAGTTCGGCTCGACCCGCTCGATAAATGCCGGGGTGGCGGCCGGCATCGCGATGCACTGCTGGATCAGCCAGCACGCAGCCGTCGACGGCTGACGGCGGTGCCTGTGGTGCGCCACCGGGGTGCATTGGGGTCTGCCGGCCGATCGTGGGATTGTTCTCGGCATGCCTGTTGAGTTGCTCGGTCTGCGCACCGTCATCTATCCCGTCACCGATCTGGCCGCCGCGAAGCTCTGGTGGTCCACCCTGCTGGGGCAGGAACCGTATTTCGACGAGCCGTTCTACGTCGGCTTCGAGGTGGCCGGCTACGAACTCGGGCTGTTGCCCGAGGCGACTCCCGGTGACGGGGCGCTGACGTACTGGGGCGTCGAGTCGGTGCGGGACGCCATGGACGCGGCCATCGCGGTAGGGGCGGTGGAGCACACCGCGGCCACCGAGGTGGGCGAGGGCATCGTTACCGGCTCGGTGCTGACCGCGACCGGCAACGTCGTCGGGTTCATCCGCAACCCGAACTTCCGGTTGCCGAGCTGAGCGTTCTTCAGCAGGGGTACCCAGCCGCCTGGTAAGTGCCGGGCTGCTCAGGCGGCGGGTGACTTGCGCAGGATCTCGTCCACATGGTCGGCTACCGCGAGCAGCCAGGTCCGGTGGTCAGGCCACCCGTCACCAGTAGGTAGGTAACAAATTCCCAAGTCGACCAACGCACTCTCTACTTCTGGCTCCGACTGACAGCGGCTGAGCAAGTAGGAGATTTCGCTACGAAGCCGGAGCGCGTGCTCTGGTTCGTCATGCACGAAGTCTTCCACGGCCCCTCGCGCGCTACCGTGACAATCAACAAAATCCTCGTGAAGGTACGCATCCACGAGATGACCCAACGCGGTCAGCTTCTTCATTCGATCACCATCGCAGTAATGAGCAAGTAGCCGCCCTGCATCCCTTTATCCCGCCCAAGAACGATCTTGACGCCGTAAGCCGGATTGGCGTCCGAATCTACGCTCGTCATCAAGACGCCGACAGGTTTGGGTAGCCGGTTTCTTAGAATCAGCTTTTTCTCGCGCCCAGCTAGCCAGTTATCCACCTTGCGCTGGTTCGCCCTGAGCACACCGGCGATGGAATGTTCCGCAGTCTGGCGGTCATGAAACGTGGAAGCACCCCGGATGTCAGTTTCGGTGGCGAGCCGGTTGCGTAGGAACGCCTCGGACTTGCCGACGTGCTTGGCCAGGGTGTGGCCGCCGGCGGCTTCGTGAGCGGCCAGACCGCCGCCAGGCACCAGATGCACCACCTCGTCAGCGGCACGCAGCGACCGCATCGCATTGCCGCCCAGCGGAATGGCCGCCGCGAGCTCGAAGCCCAGGCTGGTGGCGGTGACCGCCTCACCGTGCGCCCGGCGGGTGCTGTCCACCGCCAGTTGGGCGACCGCGAGGACGGTGGCCGCGGCCAGGCAAGCGGCACCGACGGGTGGGCAGATGAACAGCAGCCCCAGTCCCAATACCGACAGCCCTACGTTCAGTTCGCCGAGGCAGGCCGAAATGTTGTGCAGGGACGGGTGCAGCACCGCCCGTTCGAACGGGCTCACGACCGCCGTGGCGGCCCGGCCGACCCGGTGCCGCAACGCCTGGAACCCGGATAGTTCCCGGATCGGATCGCCGTCAGCGGTGGGTAGCAACGCCCGGACGCAGCGATCCAGCCCGTCCGCCCATCGGTCGTAGCCGGCCTTGAACGTCCTCGCCAGCGGCAGCAGCTCGGCACCCGGGTCGAGTCCGGCACCGGGTTGCCCACCGGCGACCTGGCTTGCTTGCCACAGCCCGACGGTCGCAGGCATCGCCTGGGCCCGGCCGGCCAACTCGTCGCTGCGCTGCTGCAGTTGCCGGCGCACGGCCAGCAGTGCTCCGGCGGTGTCGTCCAATACGCCGGCGTAGCCCGCCAGCGCACCGGCGTAACCGTCGTAGCGGTCGGCGGCGGCCCGCAGCGCGGGGGTGCGCGCATGGAGCTGTTCGGTCACCGCCCGGTGCGCCGGCCCGCGCCACAACCCGGTCTCGGTACTGGCCAGCAACACCTCGGCGCCGCGGCGCAGGTCGGCGGCGAGTGCGCTCGATCGGCGGGCCGCCGCCCGCAGCCGTTCCGGATCGCCGGCGGGCAGCCGCTGTGCCAGGCAGACCCGCGCGGCGGCAAGCCCCGCGGGCGGCAGCTCGAACCGGGCAACGGTCATCGCAGGCATCGAGTGATTCGCATGCGGAAGCACGTTAGGCAACCGCGACGGGATGCGCGGAAGTTATCCACAGGGGAACGGGCCGGTGCCGGAACCGTCGCAGGGGTGTGGCTTAGTGGGAGTGCGCACAATCGCAGCAAGACCCCGAACACGAAGCGGAGCAACCGTGCCCGAACTGACCAGCCGCCGCCGGATGCTGGTGCTGGCGATCTGCTGCATGAGCCTGCTGATCGTCGGCATGGACAACACCATCGTCAACGTCGCCCTGCCCTCTATCCGCACCGACCTCAGCGCGTCCGTCGAGGGGTTGCAGTGGACCATCGACGCCTACACGCTGGTGCTGGCCAGCCTGCTGATCCTGGCCGGTTCGTCGGCGGACCGGCTGGGCCGGCGCCGGACCTTCCAGACCGGCCTGGTGCTCTTCACGCTCGGTTCGCTGCTGTGCAGCGTGTCCCCCAGCCTGGGCTGGCTGATCGCCTTCCGGATGGTGCAGGCCATCGGCGGCTCGATGCTCAACCCGGTGGCGATGTCGATCATCACCAACGTCTTCACCGAGCCGCGCGAACGCGCCCGCGCGATCGGGGTCTGGGGCGGTGTGGTGGGCATCAGCCTGGGCGTCGGGCCGGTGGTCGGTGGCCTGCTCACCGAGACGATCGGCTGGCGGTCGATCTTCTGGATCAATGTTCCGATCGGGCTGGTCGCCGTCGTGCTCGCGGCGCTGTTCGTGCCGGAGTCGCGGGCACCCCGGGCCCGGCGGGTCGACCCGATCGGGCAGCTGCTGGTACTGGTCCTGCTGGCCTCGGTCACCTACGCGATCATCAACGCCCCCCGAGCGGGCTGGGCCTCGGGCGAGACCGTGGGGTTGTTCCTGCTCGCGGCCGCCGCGCTGGCGGGGCTGCTGTACTACGAGCCGCGCCGGACCGACCCGCTGATCGAGCTCCGGTTCTTCCGCAGCGTGCCGTTCTCGGCTGCCACCGTCATCGCTGTCTGCGCATTCGGTGCCTTCGGTGGCTTCCTCTTCCTGATCACCCTCTACCTGCAGGACGTCCGGCAGTTGTCGGCGCTGCACGCCGGGCTGTTCCTGCTGCCGATGGCTGTCGTCACCTCGCTGCTGGCACCGATCTCGGGACGGATCGTCGGCGCGCGCGGGCCACGACTGCCGCTGTTCCTCGCGGGGGTGAGCATGTGTGCGGGTGGCCTGGCGCTGACCGGGCTGGGCCGCACCACCGGCTACGGCTGGCTGATCGCCAGCTTCGTGCTGTTCGCGGTCGGTTTCGGCATGGTCAACGCTCCGGTCACCAACACCGCCGTCTCCGGCATGCCGCGGTCCCAGGCCGGCGTGGCGGCAGCAGTCGCCTCGACCAGCCGGCAGGTGGGCGCGGCGCTGGGAGTCGCGATCATCGGCTCGGTGATAAACACCGGTTCGCACGGCGCGATGGCCAGTGACCTGACCGCGGCAAGCCGGCCGGGCTGGTGGATCATCGCCGGCGCGGGTGCCTGCGTCCTGGTCCTCGGCGCGGCCAGCACCACCCGATGGGCCGAGGCCAGTGCCGACCGGACGGCGCAGCTGCTCGCCGCCGAACCCGCCCCGGACGAGCGGCCGGTGAGCCAACCCGCCGGAACGGGCTGAGCCAGCGGGCTGCGGCCGAGCCCGCAGGCAGATTCAGGAGACCGCCGCCGCGGCAGCCCGGCCCGCGATCCGGCCGGAGAACAGGCAGCCGCCGAGGAAGCTGCCTTCCAGCGAGCGGTAGCCGTGCATGCCGCCGCCGCCGAAGCCGCTGGCCTCGCCAGCGGCATAGACACCGGCCATCGGCCGGCCGCCGGGCCTGAGCACCCGGCCGTCCAGGTCGGTCTCCAGGCCGCCGAGCGTCTTGCGGGTCAGCACGCTGAGCCGGACGGCGATCAACGGGCCGGCCGCCGGATCGAGCAGCCGGTGCGGCTTGGCCACCCGGATCAACCGATCGCCAAGATAGCCGCGGGCGCCCCGGATCGCGGTCACCTGCAGGTCCTTGCTGAACCGGTTGCCGATCTCGCGGTCGCGCGCCTCGACCTCCCGGCGCACCCCGGCCGGGTCCAGCAGGCCGGCGCCGGTCAGGGCGTTCATCCCGGCCACCAGCTCCTCCAGGGTGCCGGCCGTCACGAAGTCGGCGCCGTGCTCCTGGAACGCAGCCACCGGCGCGGGCGCGCCGCCGCGGGCCCGGCCCAGCACCTGGCGTACCGACTTGCCGGTCAGGTCGGGGTTCTGCTCCGACCCGGACAGGGTGAATTCCTTCTCGATGATCCGCTGGGTGAGCACGAACCAGCTGTAGTCGTAGCCGGTACGCATCAGGTGGGTCAGGGTGCCGAGGGTGTCGAAGCCCGGGAACAGCGGCACCGGCAGCCGCTGACCCCGGGCGTCCAGCCACAGCGAGGACGGCCCCGGCAGGATCCGGATCCCGTGGTTCGGCCAGATCGGGTCCCAGTTCTGCAGGCCCTCGGTGTAGTGCCACATCCGGTCCGGATTGATCACGCTGGCGCCGGCCGCCTGGGCGATGCCGAGCAGCCGGCCGTCCACGTGCGCGGGCACCCCGGCGACCATCCGGGCCGGCGCCGGGCCCAGCCGGGCCGGCCAGTTGCGGCGCACCAGGTCGTGGTCGCCACCGATCCCGCCGGAGGTCACGATCACCGCCGGCGCCCGCAGCTCGAACTCGCCGACAGCGGTCCGCGAACTCGGCCGGCCGCGGTCCACCCCGCTCGGTTCCAGCACCGCGCCGTGCACCCCGTCGACCGTTTCGCCGGTGCTGGTCAGCCCGTCCACCCGGTGCCGGAACCTGATCGTCACCAAGCCGTCGGCCTCGGCCTGGCGCACCCGGCGCACGAACGGCTCCAGCAGTCCGGGCCCGGTGCCCCAGGTGACGTGGAAGCGCGGGACGGAGTTGCCGTGCCCGGTGGCCAGGTAGCCGCCCCGCTCCGCCCAGCCGACCACCGGGAAGAACCGGACGCCCTGGGCGTGCAGCCAGGATCGCTTCTCACCGGCGGCAAAATCGACGTAGGCCTCGGCCCAGTGCCGCGGCCAGTGGTCCTCGGGTCGGTCGAAGCCGGCAGTGCCGAGCCAGTCCTGCATCGCCAGCTCGCGCGAGTCGTGAATCCGCAACCGGCGCTGCTCGGCCGAATCGACCAGGAACAGCCCGCCGAAGGACCAGAACGCCTGGCCGCCGAGCGACTGTTCGGGCTCCTGGTCGAGCAGGATGACCCGCCGCCCGGCATCGGCCAGCTCGGCGGTGGCGACCAGGCCGGCCAGGCCGGCTCCGATGACGATCACATCCGCGTCGGTCATCGGCCCAGGCTATCGGCAGCCGGTGGCGGGCACCGGCAGCCGCCGAGCCGACCCGCACGGCCGCTGACCCAGCGCACCGATCCGAGGCCGGTCCGCTGGCCGGCGCCCGCGCCGGTCCCGGCCGGTCCGCTGGCCGGTGCCCGCGCCGGCCCCGGGCGGCCGTGATAGGACTGATCCGGTGATGACCACCCGGCCCGAGTTGCAGGGCAGTTTCGGCATGATCGCCAGCACCCACTGGCTGGCCTCGGCCGCCGGCATGAGCGTGCTGGAACGCGGCGGCAACGCCTTCGACGCCGCGGTGGCCGCCGGGTTCGTCCTGCAGGTCGTCGAACCGCACCTCAACGGCCCGGGCGGTGACCTGCCGGTGGTGCTGTGGAGCGCCGAGGACTGGTGCGCGCACGTGGTCTGCGGCCAGGGACCGGCGCCGGCCGCCGCCTCACTGGACCACTTCAGCGACCTGGGCCTCACCCTGGTGCCGGGCAGCGGGCCGTTGGCGGCGGCCGTGCCCGGCGCGTTCGGCGCCTGGACCGGCATGCTGGAACGCTGGGGCACCTGGGAACTGGCCGACGTGCTGGCCTTCGCGCTGCACTATGCCGAGCGGGGCTTTCCGGTGCTGCCCGCCATCAGCCGGACGATCGGCGCCGTGGCCGGGTTGTTCACCGAGCACTGGCAGCCCTCGGCCGCCGCCTGGCTGGAGGGCGGGCAGGCTCCGCGACCAGGCAACTGGTGGCGCAGTCCGGCAATCGCGGCCACCTACCGCCGGATCCTGGAACACGCGGTGGGTCACACCCGCGAGCAGCGGATCTCGGCCGCCCGCGACGCCTGGTACCGCGGCTTCGTCGCCGAGGAGATCGAGGCGTTCTGCCGTACCGCCTGGCGTGACACGTCCGGACGCGACCACGCCGGCCTGCTCACTGCCGAGGACCTGGCTCGCTGGCAGCCGTCCGTCGAGCAGCCCGTGACCACGCCGTACGCCGATCGCTACCAGCTGCTCAAGACCGGTCCGTGGGGTCAGGGGCCGGTGGTCGGGCAGCAGCTGCGGATGCTCGACGTCCTGGGCCTGCAAGCCGAAACCCCCGGGTCCGGACGCTGGATCCACCTGATCACCGAGGCCGCCAAGCTGGCCTACGCCGACCGGGAGGCCTGGTACGGCGACCCGTTGGCCAGTGACGTCCCGCTGGAGTCCCTGACCTCGGCCGGCTACGCCGCCGAGCGCGCCGCCCTGGTCGGTGAGCGCGCCGACCTCGAGCTGCGGCCGGGCGCGCCGGACGGCAGGACGCCGCGGCTGGCGACCCTGCCGGCGGCCGGCAGCCCGTCCCCGGGCGTCGGCGAGCCGACCATGGGCAGCAGCGAACCAGCGCCGGCAACGCGCGAGCCGGCCGGCGCCGAGCCCGGGGTCGGCCCGCTGGGTGAGAACCGGGGCGACACCTGCCATCTGGACGTCGCCGACCGGTGGGGCAACCTGGTCTCGGCCACCCCCAGCGGCGGCTGGCTGCAGAGTTCGCCGGTGATCGCCGCGCTGGGCTTTCCGCTGGGCACCCGCGCCCAGATGTTCTACCTGGAACCGGGCCTGCCCAACTCGTTGCGGCCAGGCGCCCGGCCCCGGACCACCCTGTCACCGTCGCTCGCGCTGCGCGACGGCCTACCGTGGCTGGCGTTCGGCACCCCGGGCGGCGACCAGCAGGACCAGTGGCAGCTGGCGTTCTTCACCGCACTGGTTCACGCCGGCGACGGGGCGAACCTGCAGGAGGTGATCGACGCCCCGATGTTCCACACCAACCATTTCCCGTCCTCGTTCTACCCGCGCGAGGCCCATCCCGGCGAACTGGTCGTCGAGGACCGACTGCCGCCGGAGGTGCTCGCCGAGCTGCGCGAGCGCGGGCACCGACTCACCCTGTCCGGTTCCTGGACGCTCGGCCGGCTCAGCGCGGTGGCCCGGGAGGGCGATCTGCTCAAGGCGGCGGCCAACCCGCGCGGCGCGCAGGGCTACGCGGCCGGCCGCTGAACCGCGACCAGCGATCGGCCCGCGACCGCCACTGACCAGCAGGAATCAGGGATTTCCGCCGCAGGGCACCGAGGCGGCGGTCTGGGACACGGTGGCCCCGGCCGAGTCGCGCACGGTGACGGGGATGCCTCCGCTGCGGCTGCCGACCGGGCCGGACACCGTGATGACCGAGCCGGTGGCGTAGTCGCTGCTGGTACGGGTGGCCTTGCTCCACGAGGACACCCCGGTCCCCCCGCTGGCCCACCCGTCACACAGGTAGCCGACCGGCCGGCTCTCGCAACTGAGCGAGGTGATGGACAGCGCTGTGGCGAAGGCAGGCGTCGCGCTGCTGATCAGGCCGGCGCTGCTGAGGACGACCAGAGCAGCGGCTTGCAGCGACCGGGTGCGGGGGAAGGTGCCCATGATGGGTCTCCGAGTCAGTGGTGCACACCGTAAGTGCCCAAATCATCACGAGACAAGGGGTACCCGGTGCGGGTGGCTGGCTGCGGCCTGGAACCTGTCAGCGCAGCCACCGGCCCGGGTCAGCTTCCGGTGCGGCAGACCCCGATCTCGGATCTGACCGCGGTTGCGTCATTACTGTCGATGACGAGCGATTGCCGAACGGCGTGCAGCCGAGCAGGTCAGCGACCGCCCGGGCTCACGCCGCGACGGGGACGGTGCTGGGCAGCATGGCCACGGTCGCGTTGTCGGTACCAGGGGGCTGGCTGGTGTAGCTGTGCCAGGTGCCGTCCGCGTCCTGCCAGTTGTAGCTGACGCCTGCCAGCGCGGTGGCGAACGCGACCACTTCCTGCCACGCGGCATCGGCGGCGTTCAGGTCGTCCTGGGCTGCCTGGTACTGCTCCTTGGTGGCGTCGTAGTCGGAGTTGGTGAGCTCCTGGATGACGGCGGTGAGCTCGGCATCGAGATCACGCCACATCGAGATGACCTGCTGGATCGCGATCTGCGTCGCGGCGTTCGCCTCGTCCAACCACTGGAACTGCAGGTTCGTGGACTGGAGTTCCACGACGTCCTGGTTGTAGGCCTCGATCTGCTGCTGATCGGCCTGGATCGAGGCGTTGGCCGCCTCGATGCTCTGCGTGAGCAGGACGGTTTCGGTGATGGAGGCGGCCTCGCCCGCCACTCCGATCACGATCAGGCCGGCGCCAGCGAGTTCGGCACCGGGAATGACGCAGCAGACGGCGCCGATCAGGCCGACGTAGAGCGAGACGCTGATGCCGATCTCCGCGGCGGTGAGGGACTTGTTGAGCTTCTTGATCTCGTTCTTCAGCGCGACGATCTGCGCTTCGAGGGCCTGGATGTCGGCCTCGTCGGTGGCGGCGTCGGCCAGCGAGTCGGTCGCAATCGCGTTGAGCGCGGCGGCATCGGCGGCGATGTCGGTGCTGAACGTTTCCATCGAGGTGAGCAGCCCCTCGGCGGTGTCGATCTGGGTCTGGGCGATGGACTGCATGGTGAGCAGGGCCTTCTGCAAGCCGGCCTTCGCGTCCTGATTCGTCGGATCCGCGATCAGCACGTCGAGGTAGGCGTCGGCCATGGTCTCCTCCATGTTGAACAGGTCGGAGGCCTGGCTGGTCAGGATGGCGGGGAACGACAGCATGGTCGGGAAGATGCTGGACGTCCACTCGACGCAGTGAGCCTTGGCCGGCGCGAACAGCGTGGAGTAGGTCCCGTAGTCGGCCGGTGGCTGGTTCAGCACCGGCAGCGAGGTGTTGGCGATCGCGTAGGCGTAGGAGTTCACGGTCGCGCAGGCGTTCTGGTACTCGAGCAATTGTTCGGTGGTCGGGGTCGCGGCAACGATGGCGCTGAGCTTCATGGGGGTCTCCTGCTGATGTATGGGGATGGCCGGGCAGCGGGGTGCTGCCGCGAGCAGCCTGACATTAACAGGGACTTTACAGTCGTAAGTAGCGTTTGAAGTAAAAAGGCTGATCGCCTGAAACCGGACGGACCTGCCGGCGGCTCAGTCGGCCAGCGTCAGGATCTCGGCGCCGTCCTCGGTGACGTGCAGGGTGTGCTCCCACTGCGCGACCCAGGACCGGTCCCGGGTGACCACCGTCCAGCCGTCGTCCCACATCTGCCAGGCGTGCCCGCCCAGGGTCAGCATCGGCTCCACGGTGAAGGTCATGCCGGCCTGGATGATGGTGCTGGCCTGCGGCTCGTCGTAGTGGAAGACGGTCGGCTTGGTGTGGAAGGAGTACCCCACGCCGTGACCGGTGAAGTCGCGGATCACGCCGTAGCCGAACCGCTTGGCGTAGGACTCGATCACCCGGCCGATGACGTTGACCGGACGGCCGGGCCGGGCCGCCTTGACCCCGCGCAGCATCGCCTCCCGGGTCCGCTCGGACAGCAGCCGCACCTCCTCGCTCGGCTCGCCGGCGAAGAAGGTCGCGCAGGTGTCGCCGTGCACGCCGTCGAGGTAGGCGGTGACGTCGATCTTGACCACGTCACCGTCCTGCAGCGGCAGGTCGTCCGGGATGCCATGGCAGACCACCTCGTTCACCGAGGAGCACAGCGACTTGGGAAAGCCCTTGTAACCCAGGGTGGACGGAAACGCCCCGTGGTCGAGCAGGAACTCGTGCCCGATCCGGTCCAGTTGGTCGGTGGTGACGCCCGGCGCGACGTGCCGGCCGACCTCGTCGCGGGCCAGCGCGGCGATCCGGCCGGCTGCCCGCATCCGCTCCACCGTCTCGGCGTCCTTGACGGGGGAGTCGTCGCGGTCCCATGCCGCACCCGTCGGACGGCCGGCATTGTCGACGTACTCCGGCGGCACGATGCCGGCCGGGGTGCTCCGCATCGGCGAGATCCGCCCCGGCCGGATCGGCGAGCGCATCAGGTCCATGACGTCATACCTCGATCACCATCGGCATCAGCATCGGCCTGCGCCGGAAGGTCTTGTCGACCCAGCGTCCGACGGTCCGGCGCAGGATGTGTTCCAGGGCGTCGGCGTCGCGGACCCCGTCGGCCAGCGCCTGCTCGACGGTCTTGATCAGTTCCAGCCGGATCGGGTCGAGCGCCTCCGGGTCGTCGGTGAAGCCCTTGGCGGTGACCTCCGGCCCGTAGACCACCTTGGCGGCCCGCAGGTCCACCGCGACCAGGATCGAGACGAAGCCCTCGTCGCCGAGGATCTGGCGCTGCCGGATCACCGCGTCGCCGATGTCACCGACCTGCAGGCCGTCGACGTAGACGTTGCCGATCTCGATCTGGCCGACGATCTCGGCGTTGCCGCGACTGAGGTCGACCACCACGCCGTTCTCGGCCAGCACCACCTGCTCGTCGGTCATCCCGGTCGAGCGGGCGATCGCGGCGTGCGCACGCAGGTGCCGCCACTCGCCGTGCACCGGCATCAGGTTCTTCGGCCGAACCGCGCGCAGCAGGTAGCGCAGTTCGCCGGCCGGGGCGTGGCCGGAGACGTGCACCAGCGCGGTGGACTTGTGGACCACGGTCGCCCCCAGCCGGGACAGCCCGTTGATCACGGTGAACACCGAGTTCTCGTTGCCCGGGATCAGCGAGGACGCCAGCAGGATGGTGTCGTCGGACACGATCCGGATCACCGGGTGCTCGCGGTTGGCCATCCGGCTCAGGGCCGACAGCGGCTCGCCCTGCGATCCGGTGCAGATCAGCATCACCCGGCTGGACGGCATCTGCTCGGCGTCCTTGAGGTCGACCAGCACGCCGTCGGGAACCTTGAGCAGGCCCAGGTCGCGGGCGATCTGCATGTTGCGCACCATCGAGCGCCCGACCAGCACGGCGTGCCGGCCGGATTCGACGGCGGCGTCGAGCACCTGCTGCACCCGGTGCACGTGGCTGGCGAAGCAGGCCACGATGACCCGTCCGGTCGCCCGGGTGATCACGTCCGTGACGACCTTGCCGACCTCGCGCTCGCTGGGGATGAAGCCGGGCACCTCGGCGTTGGTGGAATCGGACAGCAGCAGGTCCACGCCCTCGTCGCCGAGCCGGGAGAAACCGGGCAGGTCGGTGATCCGGCCGTCCAGCGGCGTCTGATCCATCTTGAAGTCGCCGGTGTGCAGCACGGTTCCGCTGGAGGTGCGCACCGCCACCGCGAGGGCATCCGGGATCGAGTGGTTGACCGCGTAGAACTGCAGGTCCCACTCGCCGACGGTCAGCCGGTCACCCTCCCGGACCGTCCGCAGGTCCGGGCGCAACCGGTGCTGCTCGAGCTTGGCGGCCACCAGGGCCAGGGTCAGCCGGGAGCCGATCAACGGGATGTCCGGCCGCGAGCGCAGCAGGTAGGGCAGCGCGCCGATGTGGTCCTCGTGGCCGTGGGTGAGCACGATGGCGTCGATGTCGGCCAGTCGGTCGGCGTAGGCCGACCAGTCTGGCAGGCCCAGGTCCACCCCGGGGGCGTTGGTCTTGCCGAGCAGCATCCCGCAGTCGATCACCAGCAACCGGGACCGGCCGCCGCGCCGGCGGCGCGAGCCACCAGTACCCCCAGTACCGCCCTCGGCCGCCGCGTCACCGGTCGGCACGGCCGGTGACCGGCTCTCGAACATGGTCATGTTGCGGCCG
>JAVEEO010000430.1 GCA_030840415.1 Pseudonocardiales bacterium
GTGATCCCGATGATGCTGGCCGGCAGCCGCGGCGCCACCGCGCGGGCCAGCGCGGTGATCGCCTCGATCGGGTCCGCCACCTCGATCGCCGGCACCGGCACCGGCCGGCTGGCCAGCACCGCCACCGCGCCGGCCGCCACCGCCGCCTCGGCATAGTCGTGGCCGTCCACCTTGGCGCCGGCGATCGCCAGGAACAGGTCGCCGGCGACCAGCTTGCGGCTGTCGAACTCCACCTTGCCCGACACCGTCCGGCCGGGATCGGCGCCCACCAACCGGCCGCCGACGATCTCGGCGATCTCGGCCAGGCTCAACTCGATCACAGCCGACCCACCCCGGCCGCCGCGCCGGCGATCCCCCGGTCGCTGCCGTCCGGACGATGGCCGAGTCCGGCAAGGGCGGCCCGGGCCACCGTGACGTCGTCGAAAGCGGTCAGCACGCCGTCGACCTCCTGACCGGCCTCATGGCCCTTGCCCGCGATGAGCACGGTGTCGCCGGCGCGGGCCAGCCCGACCGCCTGCTCGATGGCAGCCCGCCGGTCGCCCCGCTCCACGATTTCGGCCCGCCGGTCGGCCGGCACCGCCTTGGCCCCGGCGATCATCGCGGCCCGGATCTCGGCCGGCGGCTCCGAGCGCGGGTTGTCATCGGTCACGATGAGCACGTCGGCACCGGCGGCGGCCACCTCGCCCATCACCGGGCGCTTGCCCCGGTCCCGGTCACCGCCACAGCCGAGCACGATGATCAGGCGGCCGGCGGTCAACGGCCGCAGCGCCTGCAGCGCACCGGCCACCCCGGCCGGCTTGTGGCTGTAGTCCACCACCACCAGGAACGGCTGGTCGCCGTCCACCCGTTCCATCCGGCCGGGCACCTGCGCCGCGGCCACCGCCGACGCCACCTCGGCCACCTCGACCCCGGCCTCGGCGAGGATCGCGAACGCCAGCAGGGCGTTGGCGATGTTGTACCCGCCCGGAATGCGGCAGCCGGCCTCGAACCGCAGGCCCGGCCCGCGCACCCCGAACCGGGTACTGCCGTCGGCCTGGACCCGCACGTCCTCGGCATACCAGTGCGCGGCCGGATCCTCGACGCTGACGGTGACGGTCTCCGGTCGCACCAGCCGTCGTCCCCAGCCGTCGTCGACCACCACCACCTCGCGCCGGGCCCGGCCGTCGAAGAGCAGGGACTTGGCCTGGAAGTAGTCCTCCATGTCGGTGTGGAAGTCGAGGTGGTCCTGCGAGAGGTTGGTGAAGGCGGCCACCGCGAACTCGGTGCCGTCCACCCGTCCCAGCCGCAGCGCGTGGGAGGAGACCTCCATCGCGACCTCGTCCAGGCCGCGCTCGCGCATCACCGCCAGCAGCGCCTGCAACTGCGGTGCCTCCGGCGTGGTGAACGGCGTCTTGACCGTCTCGGCGTCCAGGAAGATCCCGACCGTCCCGATCAGCCCCGGCCGCCGGCCGGCTGCCGCCAGACCGGCCCGCACCAGGAACGTCGTGGTGGTCTTGCCACTGGTCCCGGTGACGCCGAGCACCGGCAGGCCTGCCGACGGGTGCCCGTAAACCTCGGCCGCCAGCGGACCCAGCGCGGCGCGCGGATCGGGCACCACGAGGGTCGCGATGGCCGATCCGGCCAGCTGGGCGGCACCGGCCGGATCGGTGAACACGGCCACCGCACCGGCGGCCAGCGCCTGGTCGAGGAAGGCAATGCCATGCCGGCTGGCACCGGACAGGGCCGCGAACAGGTCGCCCGGGCGTACCTGCGACGAGCTGGCGCTGACCCCGGTCACCGCCAGGTCGCCGGCCCGCGGGCCGGTAACGGTTGCGCCCAGCAGCGCTGCCAGTGCGTCCAGGGACCGGGGTACGACCTGGCTCGGACGGGGTCCGGCCCCGTCCGGCTGCTGTCCTCGCTGGGGTGGCGCCACGTTCGCCCACGTTACCGATGCGGTTGCCGGCGTTCTCCGGCGCTCGGCCATTGCCATCCTCGCTAGGCCGGTTCGGCCGGAATCAATCGAGGGTCAGCGGCACGAGCACCGCCTGCGATCCGCTCGGCGCGATCTTGGCGGCCGACAGCTCGTAGGAGGCGATGTGGTGGAACAGCGGAGCTGCCACGTCGCCGCCCTCCAGGCCGTGCGCGGGGTTGTCGATCATGATGGCGACCGCGAACCGCGGGTTGTCCGCCGGTGCCATGCCGGCGAAGGTGTCCCAGTACACCGAGTCGGAGTACCGGCCGGTGGTCGGGTCTGGCTGCTGGGCCGTTCCGGTCTTGCCCGCCACCCGGTAGCCGGGGATGGCCGCCCTGGTCCCGGTGCCACCCTTGAGGGTCACCGACTCCAGCATGGTGCGCAGGGTCCGGGCGGTCGGGGTGGACAGCACCCGGATGCCGGCCGGTTGCGCGGTCGGGATGAGCGAACCGTCCGGGTTGGTGACCGAGTCGACGATCCGGGGCGGGATCCGCACCCCGTCGTTGGCGACCGTCTGGTACATCGAGGCCAGTTGCAGCGAGGTCATCGCCACGCCCTGGCCGATCGGCAGGTTGGCGAAGGTGGAATCGGACCAGCTGCTGATGTCGGGCAGCAGGCCGGCGCTCTCGCCGGGCAACTCGACGCCGGTCTTCTGGCCCAGGCCGAAGCGGTGCAGGTAGTCGTTGAAGGTCTGCTTACCCACCTTGTCCGCGATCAGCAGGGTGCCGACGTTGGAGGATTTGGCCAGCACGCCGGTCGCGGTGAAGTGCTGGGTGGGGTGCCACCAGGCGTCGTGTACGGAGATCCCGCCGGTGGAGATGGTGTCGGGCACCGACAGCACCGTGCGCGGATTGATCAGGCCCTTCTCCAGCGCGGCGGAGATCGCGACGATCTTGTTGGCCGAACCCGGTTCGAAGACCTGCTGGACGTTGGGGTTCATCGACTGGCCGCTCTTGATGGTGGCCGGGTTCTGCGGATCGAAGGAGCCGTTGGAGGCCATCGCCAGCACCTGGCCGGTCCGGGAGTCCAGGATGGTCAACTGGCCGCCGCGGGCGCCGGACTGCCGGATCGAGTCGTCGAGGTACTTCTGGCTGAGGTACTGCAGGTCCTGGTCGATGGTCAGCCGCACCGTGCCGCCGTCGGCGGCCGCCTTGCGCTTGATCGGCCCGGCCGGGTTGATGTTGCCGACCGAGTCCTTCTGATAGCTGACCGAACCGTCGGTACCGCGCAGCAGCGAGTCGTAGCTGTACTCGATGCCGGCCGCGCCGGTGCCGTCGGACTGGATCAGGCCGACCACGTTGGCCCCGGCGGTGTGGCCGGGGTAGAGCCGCTGCGAGGTCGCCTGGGCGAAGATGCCCGACAGTGGCTTGCCGTTGAGCGTCAACTCCTCGATCTGCTTGGCCGCTGCCGGGGACAGCGCGGTGGCCAGCAATGCGTAGTGCGACGTCGAGGTCAACTGGTCGGCGATCGCCATCACCGACTTACCGAGCGGCGGCGCGAGCATCGTCGCGTAGTCCAGCCGTTCGGTCGCCGGCACCATGGTCGGGTCGGCGACGATGTCCTTGGCGTCGGCGGTGTAGGCCAGCGGCACGCCGTTCCGGTCCACGATCGAGCCCCGGGCCGCGTGCAAGGTGACGAACTCGTGCTTCTCGTCCGAGGCGGCCAGGGCGTAACCGGCCGAATCCATGCCCTGCAGCCACACCAGCCGGACGAGCACCACGGCCAGCAGCAGGCTGACTACCGCCACGGTGGCCCACATCCGCCGCAACGACCGGCCGAGCCGCATCGTCCGCGGGGTGCGGGGCGGCCGGGGTGGTCGCACCGCCTGAGCGGCCGGGCGGCGCGCTGCCGGCTGCCGGACCGTCGGCTGCCGGCGGGGCGCGGATTCCGGCTGCCGGCGCTGCTCGGGCGGGGCCGACGCCGGCCGGCGGGCTGGCTCGCGCTGCGGGGCCGGGCCACGCCGAGTGGGCGCGGCAGTTCGCTGGTTCGGTGCGGCGGCACGCTGAGTTGGCGCGGCGCTGCGCTGGGGTGCGGCAGTCCGCTGGTTCGGAGCGGCACTGCGCTGGGCTGCGGCAGTCCGCTGGGGTGCGGCACTGCGCTGGGGCGCGGCGGCACGCTGGGACGGCCCGGCCGGCCGCTGGGGAGGAACCCGCTGCCCGGCCGGCACCCGCTGCCGGTCGGGGACCGGCTGGCCCGGCTGGCGGTTGCCCGGACGCTGGAGCCGGGGCCCCTGCGGCGGCACCGGCGGCTGCTGGGGAGGTCGGGTCATCAGTGGCCTCCGGGCGCGCTGGACTTCGTCGGGGTGGCGGACGGGGTCGGGCCCGCGGTCCGGGACGTGCTGGCCGACGGCGTCGCGGCCCGGGACGTGCTGGCCGACGGCGAGGCGGCCCGGGTCACCGTCACGGTCACCACCGGCGCCGGGGCACTGCTGGTGGCCACCCGACCGGACGGGCTGACGGCGGAAGAGGCCGAACCGGTCGGCCTGGTCGCGGTGGCGGACGGGCTGGCGGCCGCACTCGGCGTGGCACTGGGCGGCGGCGGGGCGAGGCTGGCCGGCGCCGGCGAGCCCAGCACCGTAACCGAGCCGTCGGCGTTGAGCCGCAGGAACGCCGGGTTGGGGTTGGGAACCAGGCCCTGGGCGGCCGCGGCCGAGGCCAGCGCCCCCGGTGCCTGTTCGGCCGCCAGGTCCCGGGTCAGCTGCTGCGCCGAGTCAGAGAGTTCGGCATTGCTGTCGGTCAGGGCGCGCTGCCGCAGCTCCTGGGCCGCCGAGGCGGTGTTCAACGCCAGCAACGCGCACAGGCCCGCCACCAGCATCAGCGCCAGCAGCACCGGCAGCGGCAACCGGCGCAACCGGGCGGTCATGCCGCCTCCCGGATCCGCTCGGCGGCTCTCAATCGCACCGACGCGGCCCGCGGGTTGGCGGCGATCTCGGCCTCCCCGGCGGCCTCGGAGCCACGGCTGAGCAGCCTGATCTGCGGGCCGGCCGAGGCCAGTGCCACCGGCAGGTCGGGCGGCGTCCGGTCGGAGGCCAATTCGGCGAAGCTGCGCTTGACGATGCGATCCTCCAGCGAGTGGTAGGCCAGCACGACGATGCGGCCGCCGACGGCCAGCGCCCGCAACGCGGCGGGGATCGCGGCCTGCACCGCGGCCAGTTCGGCGTTGACCTCGATGCGCAGGGCCTGGAAGGTGCGCTTGGCGGGATGGCCGCCGGTGCGGCGGGTTGCCGCCGGGATCGCCTGGCGAACCAGCTCGGCCAGTTCGGCGGTCGAGGTCAGCCGGTGCTCGGCGCGACGGCGTCCGATGGCCTGGGCGATCCGCAGCGCGAACCGCTCCTCGCCGAAGTCGCGCAGCACCCGGGCCAGCTGCGGCACCGGGTAGCCGTTGACGACCTCCTCGGCGGTCAGCCGGTCTCCCGGGTTCATCCGCATGTCCAGCGGCGCGTCCTGGGCGTAGGAGAAGCCGCGGGCGGCCTGGTCGAGCTGCATGGAGGAGACTCCCAGGTCGAACAGGACGGCATCGATCCGGTCGTAGCCGAGCTCATCGAGCACGTCCCGAAGCTGGTCGTAGACGGCGTGCACCAGGTGGATCCGCCCGGCAGTGCCGGCAATGCCGGCCAGTCGCTCGGCGCTGCGGCGCAGCGCCTCCGGGTCGCGGTCAAGACCCACCAGCACCGCCTCGGGATGCGCGGCCAGCAGCGCCGCGCTGTGACCGCCCAGGCCGAGGGTGGCGTCGACCAGCACAGCACCCGGCCGATCCAGCGCCGGGCCCAGCAGCTCCAGCACCCGATCCAGCAGAACCGGAACGTGCCCGGCCGGGGCCGGCGGCTCGGGTTCGCCCATGCGGTGACTCCTGAACATCTCGGGTGGTACTGGAACGTGCGGTGCGCGGCCTGCCTGATGCCGATGGTTCATGCCGATGGGTCCCCGCCCGCCTGCCGTGCCGCCTGGCGCCGGGGAAGTGCGTCAGGTGGTCGCCGGGTGGCGGGAGGAGGCCGATCCGCATGTCGACTCGGTCTAACAGAGCAGCGTCAGGTGGCCTAGAGCAGGCCGGGCAGCACCTCCTCGGCGTCGGCGAAGGCCTGCTCGGTGCTGGTGAGGTAGTTCTGCCACGCCTCGGCGTCCCAAACCTCGACCCGGCTGTTGGCGCCGATCACGACGCAGTCCTTGGACAGCCCCGCGTACTCGCGCAGCTGGCTCGGCACCGTGATCCGGCCCTGGCCGTCCGGCACTTCGTGTGAGGCGCTGGCGAAGAACACCCGGCTGTAGTCACGGACATTGCGCTGGGTGACCGGCGCGGAGCGCAACAGCTCGGTGATCCGGCTGAACTCGGCCATCGGGAACACGAACAGGCAGCGCTCCTGACCCTTGGTGATCACCAGCCCTCCCTCCAGCTCGGTCCGGAACTTCGCAGGCAGGGCGAGCCGCCCCTTGTCGTCCAGCCGGGGGGTGTGCGTGCCGAGAAACATCGCGCACCTCCCTCGGACCCTGCTGCCGTTCAACCAGACAACAACTTAACACAATCCCCACTGTAACCCACGATACCCCACTGCTCACCACCGAATCGAAGAAGTAGTCGCCGATTCGCGGATTACCGCCCTAGGAATCCCCCGAAAACGGACAGTTGATCGGACGCTGCTGGAAGGCCTTCCCCACCGGGGCATCCGAAGGCCCGACAGCGGTGTCCCAGCCGGCTGTGCAGATGCGCCAGAGCCGCCCCGAGCCCGGTCCGAACAACTACCCTGGACCGAACTGGGCCGGCGCCAGACCACAGAGACACAGGCCCTCGACTTATGCCCGCTTCTCGACAACCCTGAAGGTGTCGCCAGGCAGTCGCCGCTGCCGGTGCCCTCGGAGCAACAGAACGGATCGTGCAGTGACACATGCAGCAGCTCAGGCCGCTCAGCTGGCGACAGGTTCCACGCCGCAGAACGGTCACGGCTCGCTACCGGGCAGCGACCGGCCGGCGCTCCCGGTGACCGAGGTCGGACCGTCGGCCCAGCGCATCATCGCCAACATAGAGAAGGTGATCGCCGGCAAGTACGACGTGATCCGGCTCGGCGTCACCGTCCTGCTGGCCGAGGGTCACCTGCTGATCGAGGACGTGCCCGGGGTCGGCAAGACCACCTTCGCCAAGGCCCTGGCCCGCTCCATCGACTGCTCGGTGCGCCGGATCCAGTTCACCCCCGACCTGCTGCCCAGCGACGTCACCGGCGTGAGCATCTACAACGCCGAGTCCGCCGACTTCGAGTTCAAGCCCGGGCCGGTGTTCGCCAACATCCTGCTGGGCGACGAGATCAACCGCGCCTCCCCCAAGACCCAGGCGGCGCTGCTGGAGTGCATGGCCGAGCGGCAGGTGACCGTCGACGGCGTGCGCTACGAGCTCCAGTCGCCGTTCCTGGTGCTCGCCACCCAGAACCCGGTGGAGATGGAGGGCACCTACGCCCTGCCCGAGGCCCAGCGCGACCGGTTCACCGCCAAGATCTCGCTGGGCTATCCGGACCGGACCGCCGAGATCGCCATGCTCAGCGACCAGACCACCATCGACCCGCTGTCGCTGCTGCAACCGGTCTCCGACGCCGCTCACATCCGCGCGCTGATCGAGACCGTGCGCACCGTGCACGTCGTGGACTCGGTCAAGGACTACGTGGTCACGCTGGCCGAGCGCAGCCGCAACCACCCCGAGATCCGGCTCGGCGCCTCCCCGCGCGCCTCGCTGCACCTGCTTCGCACCGCCAAGGCGGCCGCCGCGCTGGCGGGTCGGGACTACGTGCTGCCCGATGACGTCCAGCAGCTGGCGGTGCCGGTGCTGTCCCACCGGCTGATCCCGGCGGCCACCGCCACGGTGGCCGGCCGCGCGCCCGAGGACCTGCTGGCAGAGATCGTGGCGAAGGTCCCGATTCCGGTAGCCAGTCCACGCGGTTAGGCGGCCCCATGGCGACCAACCGGACCAGTGGCGGTTCCTCGGCAGCCCCCCGGCTGGTCGACACCGTCGCCATCGGCACCCAGCGCGTGACCCTGTCCAACCGCGGCCGGACCTTCATCACGGTGGGGCTCATCTCGCTGGCCACCGGCATGATGCTGGGCGTGGTCGATCTGCAGCGGCTCGGTGTGCTGCTGCTGGTGCTGCCGGTGCCGGCCTGGCTGGCCGTCCGGCAGGCTCGCTCCGGCCTGCGGGTCGGGCACGCGGTGAGCCCGTCCCGGGTGGTGGTGGGCGAGCGGGCCCAGGTCAGGCTGGTGCTGGGCAACCCGCACAGCTTCGGCACCGGACCGTTGCGGATCACCGAGACGGTGCCCGGCGGTCGTCCGTTGCGGTTCAGCGTGGCCGGCGTCCGCGGCCGGCAGCGCCGCACGGTGGCCTATCCGCTGCCGTCCCTGCGCCGCGGCCGCTACACCGTGGGACCCACCACGGTGATGGCCAGCGACCCCTTCGGACTGGTGACCGCCGACACCCGCTCGACCGACGTCGGCGAACTGGTGGTCCGGCCGACCACGGTGGCGCTGGCGAACCTGACCCTGCCGATCGCCTGGCGGGACGGCGCCGCCACCCTCAGCCACTCGGTCGGCGTCGGCGGCTCGGACGACGCCTCGGTACGCGAGTACCGGCACGGCGACGACCTGCGCAAGATCCACTGGCGCAGCACCGCCCGCGCCGGCGCCTTCATGGTCCGGCAGGAGGAGCGGCCCTGGCACGGGGAGTCGCTGGTGCTGCTGGACCACCGGGCGCTGGCCTACCCCACGTCGCCGTCCGAGCCCGACGCCGCCGCCCTGGAATGGGCGATCTCGGCCGCCGCCAGCATCGCCTGCCACCTGGCCGAGCGCGGCCGGCGGGTTTCGGTGGTGACCGGCGACGGCGAGGTGGCACACGACAGTCCATCGGCGATCCTCGACCTGCTGGCCGACGTCAAGCCCGCGCTCCGTGCCGACCTCGAACCGCTGAGCGCCGCCCTCAACGGGCTCGGCCGCGACGCCGCGGTGTTCGCCGTGCTGGCCGCCACCCCGAAGGCCTCGGTCAGCGGGCTGCTCAGCCGCCCCCGGATGCCCGGATCATCGGTGGCCCTGCTGCTGCGGCCCTGGACCTGGACCGGCAATACCGCAGACCTGTTGGCCGAGGCGGCCTGGCAGTCCAGCGCCGACGTCCTGCGGGCCGCCGGCTGGCGGGTGGTGCCGGCCGAAGCCGGCAACGAGATCGCCGAGCTGTGGCCCAGCCTGCTGTCGGCCCGGGCGGCGGTGGCCCGATGAGCGCCCCCGCCCGTCAGCAGTACGGCACCGGGCCCGATCCGGTCGTCGCCGCTGCCACCGGCACGGTCGCGGCCGGGGTGCTGCTGACCACCCTGCCGCTGCGCTCGATCTTCACCGACTGGTCCTGGCTGCTGGTGGGCATCGGCTGCGTGCTGCCCTACCTGGCCGTTGTCGCGCTGGCCAGGATGCGCGACACCCCGCGCTGGTGGCACAGCGCGGTGGGACTGCTGGCCTCGGTGCTGATGGTGCTGTGGGTCTTCGTTCCACAGCACCTGTGGCTGGGCGTGCTGCCGACCCCGTCCTCGTTCGGCGACATCGGTGACCTGATCCGGTCGGCGAACACCTCGATGCAGCAGGAGCACGCCCCGCTGCAGTCCACCGGCGCGCTGCGGCTGCTGGTCGCCTCGGCGCTGGTGGTGCTGGTGGCCCTGACCGACGTGCTGGCGGTGTTGCTGCGCCGGCCACTGCTGGCCTCCGCACCGCTGCTGGAGGTGCTGGCGATCGCCTCGGCGACGTCGTCACAGGCGGCTCACCCGGTCTGGTTCGCCGCCGCCGCCGGCGGCTTCCTGCTGATCATGCTGTCCGGCACCCGGCTGCAGGACCGGGCCTGGGGGCCGTCGGTGGACGGTTCGGCGGGCCGGCTCGGCGGTGCCCGGCGGATGGCCGTGACCGGGGTGCTGGCCGCCCTGGTGATCCCGCTGCTGCTGCCCTCGGTCTCGGTGAACGTGCTGGCCCGCGCCACCCACCACAACGGCGGCAACGGCGACGGCCCGGGCAAGGGCACCGGCCGTCCGATCGTGCTCAACGGCATAGCGTCCCTGCGCGGCAACCTGCAGCGGCCAAAGCCGGTGCAGCTGTTCCAGGTCAAGGTCAATGCCGGCATCCCGTTCTACGTCCGGCAGGAGGTCGACGACGAGTTCGCCAACGACGGCTGGCGGCCGTCCGGACAGCTCGGCCAGCAGGACAACCTGGTGAGGCTGGACCAGGAACAGTTCGACATCGGGCCGTTCGAGAACCCACCCGCGAAGGCGCAGGCCAAGCCCTACGAGGCCAGGTTCACCCTGCTGGCGCTCGGTGGCAGCACGCTGCCGATCCTGGCCAATCCCACGTCACTGAAGTCACCTGGCGGCGGGGTCTGGAACAGCGCCACCGCGAGCGTGCAGGATGCGACGCTGCGGCGCGGCATGAGCTACACCGAGGAAACCAGCGAGCCGAACCCCACCCTGGCCCAACTGCGCGCCGCTCCGGCCTGGGTGGGCGACGCCGAAACCACATCCCGGCTGGTCGGGCTGCCCGACGGCATGCCCGCGTCTGTCCAGGAGCTGACCGACCGGCTGGTCGCCGGCCTGGACAGCCCGTACGACAAGGCCAGGGCGATCTCGGACTTCTTCACCAACGGCAAGAACAACTTCCACTACTCGCTCACCACCTCCGACCGCGGTGATCGCACCGCCCTGGAGGCGTTCCTGGACCCCGACACCGGACGGCAGGGCTTCTGCCAGCAGTTCGCCGCCGCCGCCGGGGTGATGATGCGGATGGCACAGCTGCCCACCCGGGTGGTGATCGGCTACACCCACCAGCCGCCGGACAGCAATGGCGTGTTCACCGTGCTCACCTCCGACGCACACGCCTGGGTGGAGGTCTACTTCTCCTCGATCGGCTGGATCCCGTTCGACCCGACCCCGCTGACCGGCGGGGACGCCACCCGCGCGGTGGACCTGCCGTGGGCCACGCACCCGCAGGCCGGTGCCCAGGAGACCGCGGAGCCGACCGCCAACAAGGGGCCGTCCGCGTCGGGCTCGGCGGCCAGCGGCCAGGCCAACCAGGCATCGCAGAGTGGCGACCAGTTCGGCGTGCCCACCGTGGTGGTCGAGATCGGCCTGCTGGTGCTGCTGGCGATCGTGCTGATCCTGGTGCTGACCTTCGGACCGCGGTGGCTGCGCAGGCGACAACGCCGGCGGCGGCTGGAACGAGCCCGGATCACCGGCAACCCGGAGCCGCTCTGGCTGGAACTGGCGGCCACCGCCACCGACCGGGACGCCTTGTGGCCCAGCACCGTCACCGTGGGACAGGTCGCCGGCTGGCTGTCCCGGCACGGCGTCGACGAGCGCGGCCGGGCAGCGGTCACCGCGGTCGCCGACCGGGTCGAACGGGACCGGTTCAGTGCCCAGCTGGTCCAGGAGTTGCCCCCCGACTCGATCGCGGCGCTGGATCAGGCGCTGACCAGGTGGGCGCGGCGCACCGACCGGCGGTTGAGCCTGCTGCACCGCTGGCTGCCGAGGTCACTGATCAGCGGCCAGCCCCGCTGGCGCCGCTGAGCCGGGCGGGTGCACCTGCCGAGGTGCGTCCGGAATCGCAGGGCCGCGCTACCTCGAACGCTCAACGGCCCCTGTCCGCTGACTGGTGACCAGTCAGCAGGCCGGGGCCGCTGGGCGGAGCTATCAGTTCTCTTCGAAGCGCTTGCGCATCCGGTCTTCCATCTTGGTGCGCAGGGTGTTCGACTTCGCGTTGCGAGCCTGACCAGCCTGGGCAGCCAGCGATGACGTCCCGTTCTGCCGAGGACCCCGCAGGGCGCTGGCAGCTATCACACACGATCCCACGATCAGAACGAAGCCGAGGACGCCGAGCAGGATCAGGTTGGCCGTCAGGCCGACCAGCACCACGGCGAGCCCGAGCAGGACGCCGACCACCGACAATGCGAGCATCGTTCGCGCACGGTTGCGCGGGCGGGCGGACCTGACAGAGGACGCGAACTTCGGGTCCTCCGCGTACAGGGCTTGTTCAATTTCGTCGAGCAGCCTCTGCTCATGCTCGGAGAGCGGCATCATGCCCTCCAATCCCTGTCGCCATGTAGTGAACCATTACCAAAGCGTGCCCATCAGCCGCAGTATTGCCCTGCGGCAGGTGAGGGGACACATCGTCGAGCATACGAGCCGAAATGTGAGTGCGAAAGTTGTCTGCGGGGATTGCTGTCCCCACGGAGATCATTCGTTACCTGTCGGGGGCGATACCGGGCGAGATCGGTCGATCGAGCGGTTGAATCCGCCCGCCACCGCGCCGTCGGACTGCTTGCCGAGCAGGGACGCCGGTCCCACCACCGGCTTGCCGAATCGGGCTGTAAGCGCATCGATCACGCGGTCGGTCGGAGCGGCGGCCGGACGCTGGTCGCCGAACAGGTCGAGGGCGAGCTGGGTGGCCTCATCGGCGCGGCGCAGGTTCTCGGCCTTGACCCCGACCAGCCTGATCCGGGGCCGATCCAGCGCCAGCGAGCGGTACAGGTTGACCGTCTCCGCGTAGACCACCGCAGCCACGTCGGTCGGCTCGGCCAGGGTCCGCACCCGGGTGACGGTGGTGAAGTCGGCGAAGCGGATCTTGATGCCGACGGTGCGGGCCACCCAGCCGGCCTGCCGCAGCCGCTCGGCCACCTCCCCCGAGCCGCGCAGCAACTCCCGGCAGACCTCGGCCTCGGTGAGCAGGTCGGTAGCCAGGGTCCGGTCGGTGGAGATCGACTTCTCCACGTGATCCGGGTTGACCTCCCGCTCGTCGCGGCCATTGGCCAGCGCGTGCAGGTGGTCGGCCGAGGCGGTGCCCACTGCCCGGCGCAGGGTGTCCAGGCTGGTGCCGGCCAGCTCGCCGACGGTCCGGATACCCAGCCGGCGCAACGGCTCGGCGGTGCGCTGGCCCACCCCCCACAGCGCGGTCACCGGCAGCGGGTGCAGGAAGTCGAACAGCCCGGCCCTGCTGACCACACGCAGCCCGTCCGGCTTGCAACTGCCCGAAGCCAGCTTGGCCACCGACTTGATCGGGGCGATGCCGACCGAGCAGGTCAACTGGTGCTCGGCGAACACCCGGCGCCGGATCAGCCGGGCGATCTCGGCGGGCCGGCCGAACAGCCCCACCGCCCCGGACACGTCGAGGAACGCCTCGTCGAGCGACAGCGGCTCGACCAGCGGCGTGACATCGGTGCAGATCCGCATGATCGCCCGCGACGCCTCGGTGTAAGCGGCGCGGTTCGGGGGCACCACGACCAGTTGCGGGCACAGCCGCAACGCCTGCCCCATCGGCATCGCGCTGCGAACGCCGAACTTGCGGGCCTCGTAGGAGGCCGCCGCAACCACGCCGCGGCCACCCGCGCCGCCGACCACCACCGGCAGGCCGCGCAGCTCGGGGCGCGCCCGGATCTCGACGCTGGCGAAGAAGGCGTCCATGTCGACGTGCAGGATGTGGCAACCGGTGTCGTCGCCGTCGACCTCGCCCGATGACCGGGGCAGGTCCCCGCTTCGGCCCATGTCGGTTGCTAGCCCGGGCCCTGGCCGGTCTCGGGCCGGCGGGCCTGGACATGCAGCCGGGACGCGATGTCGCGGTAGGGCGGCTGGGCGGCGACTGCCGATTCCAGCTCGAACAGCGCGGCCAGCGCGCCAGGACGGTCCAGCTCGATGCCCGGCACCAGGTCGGTGAACACCCCGAGGCCCTCGACGGACTGGACCTGTAAGCCGGCGGCCGCGCACTGGCCGGCCAGTGCCTCGGCGTCCAGGGCCGGCCGGTTGGGCCGGGACAGTGCCGAGAGGGCGCCGGTCAGGTCACCGGC
>JAVEEO010000434.1 GCA_030840415.1 Pseudonocardiales bacterium
GCCTGTTCACCTCCGCCACCAATGCCGAATTGCTCTACCGGCGCAACGGGATCCCGAACCCGGTGATCGCCCAGAACATGAACCGGATCATCGACCTGTGGCAGTCGGGGACCGGCGAACGGGTGAAGGACCTGGCCGTCACGACCCGCCGCGCCGGGCTCGATACCCGACCGGCGCAACCCACCCGGATGCTGCCCGGACCGCTCGTGCCCACGGCGACCGCGCCGACCAACGGGCACCGGCCGACCAGCCCCGCCCGACCGTAGGGTCCCGCGTTGTCGTACGAGGGAGTGATGGCGATGAATGGACACAGCGAATCAACGATCTTCGCGCCGGCCGAGCAGTTGCCGCTCGAGGCGGATCTGTCGTGGCCGGTGCGGGAGGACCTGTTCTCGACCGAATCCGGGGGTGAGCCGCGGCCGGAGTCGGAGTACGCCTCGGCCGTCGGCTTCGAGTCGGGTTTCGAGTCGCCTTATCCGTCGGGACACGAGCAGGGTTTTGAGAGCGAGCGGGAACCCTTGCTCGAATCCGGCCTGGAGTCCGGGACGGAATCGAGCTTCGAGTCCGGGTTCGAGAGCGGTTTCGAAACCGGTCTGGAGTCCGGTTACGAGTCACCGCTCGGATCCGAGGGCGAGTGGCAGGAATCGGTGGCCGAGTCGGGTTTCGAGAGCGGCCTGGAGTCCGGTTACGAGACCGGACTGGAGTCCGGTTACGAGAGTGGCCTGGAGTCCGGTTACGAGACCGTCCTGGAGAGCGGCTTCGAGGGCCTGGCGAGTGGTCTCGAGTCCGGTTACGAGTCGCCATACGGATCTCCGGGCGAGGGCCAGGAATCGCTGGCCGGGTCGGGCTTGGAGAACACGTTCGAGTCGGGCTTGGAGAGCGGGTTGGAGTCCGGTTACGAGACCGGCCTGGAGAACACGTTCGAGTCGGGCTTCGAATCGCCGTACGAGAGCTCGGAGGACTCCGCGCTCGCCTCCCGACTCGGTGGCACCGACGAGGACGGTTCGGGCGAGGACACCGTCTTCGAGTCGGGACTGCAGCAGTACCCGAACTTCGAGGAGTTCGCCGGCGAGCGGGCGGATGAGTCGGTCCAGGAATCGCCGTTCGAATGGGCGGTGGAGTCCTCGGCCGGCGAAGCGCCGCAGCGCCGGCCCGTGCCGCGGCACGTCGTCGCCTTCGTCAACAAGTTCCGGCGCGATGCCCTGGCGAGTCAGGCGGCCACGTCGGTTCCGGCGCTGGTGATCCTGGGGCAGGCGGCTCTGGAGTCCGGTTGGGGCCGGCGGGCGCCGGGTTTCAACTTCTTCGGCATCAAGGCGCGGCCCTCGGATCCCCCCGCTGCGCGCCAGTTGATCACCACGCGCGAGGTCCTCAGCAGGCCGAACGTGCGATTCCCGCAGGTCATCTCGGTGACCAAGCGATCGGACGGACGCTACGACTACGTCGTCAAGGACTGGTTCCGTCGCTACCCGTCGGCCGCGGCCGGCTTCGCCGCACACGGCCGGTTCTTGCGGCGCAATAGCAGGTACGCCGCGGCGTTCGGACACACCCGGGACCCCTACGCCTTCGCCCGGGCCGTCGCGGCGGCCGGGTATGCGACCGATCCGTCGTACGCCTCGGCGCTGACCAGCGTGATGCGGCTGATCGCGCGGGTTCCTGGCGGTACCCGTTCGCCGTCGTCCGCGCCGCCCGCCGGACCCGCGCCGAGCGGGCGACCGGCGCCGAGCGGGCCGGTGCCGAGCGGGCCGCCGGCTGGAATTCCGACCGGCACCGTCTCCGTGCCGATCCCGGCGCTGCCCGCCCCGGCGTCGCCGTGCCTGACCGGCTCGGATGCGCCGTCCGACCGCGCCCTCCGGGCCCCTGACCCGGGCACGGGCCGATTCGACGGGATCGCCGAGATCGCCACGTTCGCGGCGGCGCTGGCGCGGGTGCATGCCCAACGCCTGGGTACCGACGCGGCCAGGCGCGAGGCAGAACTCGCCGACGACTACGCCTCGACGATGAAGGCGGCCATGAGCCGGTACGGCGCCGGGTGGCGCCGATCGATGCAGGGCCGGGTCGCCCGCAGGCGTAACGAGCTCCAGCGAGCGCGCCGCGGTGGTCAGCTGACGGCACAGGACCGGGTAGCGCTCGAGGCCGTGCGGTGCGGTCAGGAGACCTGGTGGCTGACACAGCTGAACATTCTCCGTCGCGGATGGATGGTCGGACGGCGTGAGCAACTGGACTTCCAGACCTTGATGCCGAAGGTCGGATCGCTCGGCACCTTCGTGCCGCCATCCCTTCCCGCCGGGACGGCGCCCTCCCTTACCGCCATCGCACCACTCGGAACGGGTACACCGATCACCGCGCAGACCAGGGACTTCCTTGCCGAACTGCGACGGATCGCCGGGTCCTCGTTCGAGGCGAGCAACTACGCCGGCCACGGCGGAGGGGCTTTCCTCAACCGCGGGTACTCCCTCGACCTGTTCCTCCCCGGGCCGCTCGATGACCGCGGCTTCTACCCGCCGGACAAGGCGGTGGCGTTCCTCGGGCAGGTCGCGGCGGCCGCGAGGGCGGTGAACCTGCGCTGGCGCGTGCTGTACAACGACTTCCGGGTGGCCGCCGAGGTCAACGGGCGGACCGGGGTGCGGCACGTCCACTTCATCGGCGAGAGCCGCAAGGGCCTCAACTGGCACGGGCCACTCATCCTGCACTTCCACCTCGACCTCGCCCCCTGACCGGCGATGTCGACGAGTACGGAGATCGCCCCGCGGACGTCCGGCTGCGGCCGTTGTGGGCCGGGAGCGCCGCAGCGGCCGGGAACGGCGACGTCGCGACGCCAGGTGGTCCACTTCGTCCGGGCCTACCGTCCCTATGCGCTGGCGGCCGAGCGGGTGACGTCCGTGCCCGCCACCGTCCTGCTCGCCCAAGCTGCTCTGGCGTCGGGGTGGGGCACGCGCGCGCCAGGCTTCAACTTCTTCGGTATCCGGGCGCTGGGCACCGAGCCGGCCGAGATCCGGCAACTCCTCGAGGCACGCAGGGTTCTGCTCCGTCCGGACGCGTCCTTTCCCGACGTCGTCTCGGTCAGCCGACGCCCGGACGGCCGCTACGCCTACGTGGTTCGCGACTGGTTCCGCAGGTTCGGCTCGCCTGCCGACGCGTTCATCGCCCACGGCGCGACGCTGCTCCGCAGCCCGCGGTACCGTGCCGCGTTGGGCGGCGGCGATCCCTATGCACTCGCGCGGACCATCGCGGCCGGCACACCCGCGGCCGCTGCGAGCTACAGTCAGGCCCTCACCGAGGCGATGCGCGCGATCGATGGGGTATCAGCTGGTCACGACCGGCGCAAGGCCGTCATCGACCTTGGGGGACGGCCCCACTACGAGGAGGCCGCGGCGAAGCCGCCCGGTGGGCCGCAGTGTCCGAGCTTCGTGGGCGACCCGACGCTGGACGCGGTGGCGCGTGGGAAGATCCGGCTCGCGGCCCGCGGCACCCGCCCCTATCCGGCTCCCGTCGTCAGCGAGGGTCCGGCCGTGGCCAAGGTCCAGGGCGTGTTGCGCGACGTGTTCGGCTACGCGGTGGAGACGAACGGGCAGTTCGGCCCGATGACCGGGCGGGCGGTGGCCGACTTCAAGGCCAAGCGCCGGATCTCGCCGGCCGATCCCGTGGTCGGGCCGAAGACCATCGCGGCGCTCAACCGCGAATGCCCGCGCCAGACCACGACCATCGACGACTGGCTCGGCACCCCGCTCACCGGTTGGGCCTCACCGCTTACCACCAGCAGCGTGCGGGTGCACACGTCCGGCACGTCCGCCTTCGACTCGCTGGCAGCTGCCCTCGCGCGCTGCACCAGCAGCGAGGCCCGCGTCGTGATCAGCGGCTGGGACTTCTACGACAACACCTTGCTGCGACCGGGCCTGTCGGTGGGCGCGGCGATAACGGGTGCCGCCACCCGGGGTGCGACCGTGCGCGCGCTGCTCGCCCACACGCCGGTCATCGACATCCTCGGCCACCACCTGCGGGGGCCGGGCCCCGACAACACCTACCAAGTGGCGTGGTTCAACAAGCTGCCCAACGGCCGCGCGATCCACGACAAGCTCGTCCTGCACCACGTCCTCCCGGGTCGACTGCTGCCCGCCATGGGGCCCGTCCAGCTGGGCATGCACCACCAGAAGGCGTGGGTCGTGTACGACGGAGCCAGGCTGGTTGCCTGGATCGGCGGTATCGACATCAATCCCAACCGGACGACCGAAGGCGGCCGAGCGGTGGACAGCGTGCTGCACGACGTCCAGGCCGAACTGGAGGGTCCGGCCGCGGTCGGCGTCTACGAACTGCTGCGGGCACGGTGGAACACCCATCCGGACTCGCCACCGGGCAGCCAGTTACCCGCGCTCCGACCGTCCTCGCAGGGCTCGGGAACCCAACGGGCCCGGATCGTGACGACGTTCGGGGATCCGACCAGGTTCGCCGGCCTCGGACCGTCCGGCACGGCGGGCCGACGACTGCCGCCGTATCCCTTCGCGCCGAGCGGGAGCAAGTCCTACCGCGATCTGGTGTTCCACTGCCTGGCCAAGGCCCGTACGTTCGTCTACCTCGAGGACCAGTACCTCGTCGACGAGGAGGTCGGCCGACGGCTGGCCGCGGCGATGCCCAACCTGAAGGCGTTGATCATCGTCGTCGCGCACACCGATGCGGTGAACGGCGAACTCCACCAGGCGTGGGAACGACGACGCCGGGTCCTCGGCCACCTCGCCCCGTTCGCCGACAAGGTCGCGGTCCTGACGGGTAAGCGGTTCATCCATTCCAAGACCTGGATCTTCGACGACACCGTCGCCGTCGTCGGTTCGGCGAACGTCAACCGGCGGGGTTATCAGCACGACTCCGAGGCAGGGGTGGCCTTCGGCGACCTTGCGGGCTACGCCGAGGTCCGCGCCCTGCGTGGCCGCCTCTGGAGCGAGCTCCTCGGCCCCGCCGCGCCACCGGTGTCCGCGCCCGCGGAGCGCAGCCTCGCGCTGTGGAAGCGTCCGCCCGCGTCCGCCGGTGTGGTGCCCTACGACCCGAACGCAGGCAAGGACGCGGCCCCGGTCGACACCCGCGTCTCGTGGCTGTTCTCCAAGGAGGAGTTCTGGGACATCGTCGATCCTGGCTGCCCCTGACCGTCGCCCGGCCGCAGGGTCCGCGATCGGTCGGCGTTGAGCGTGAACGGCGAACCGGGCGGCAAGCCGTCATGGCTTGCCGCCCGGTCTCGTCGACTCAGGTCATGCGCCGAGTGGCCAGGATGTCTGGCCACCCGGGCTTGCCGTCCTTACGGGCAGGTCGGCTCCCCGGTCTGTGCCGGGACGCTGACGGCGTTCCAGGCGGCCTTGATGGTGTTGAAGTTGGTGCAGTTGCCGGGGGTGAGGTTCTTGGCGGCGTTCAGGGTGGCGATCCGGTACTTGGCGTAGGACATCCGGGAGGTCTTGGCCAGCATCGCGTTGTAGAAGATCTTGCCCACGGTCTGGATGCCGATGCCGGTCACCGTGGAGCCGTTGCAGGTCGGGCTGGCCGGGCCGTTGGTCGGGTTGCTGCCCTCGGCGGCCAGGTAGAACCAGTGGTTGCCGGGACCGGCCGCCGCGTGCGTCTCCATGGTGTTGACCGACTTGGAGTAGCAGTTCGGGTCACCGGCCAGCGACGGGTTGTACATGTTGCGGATCGGGCCGGAGCCGACCAGGTTGATCTCCTCGCCGACGGTGTAGTCCGGCTCGTCGTAGGTGGCCGACTCGTTGGCGAAGCTCTCGGTCAGCGCGCCGAAGACGTCACCGGTGAACTCGGCGACGGCCGAGGAGCCGATGCCGCCCGGGGTGAAGTTGTCCACGGCGTGACCGAACTCGTGGCCCACCACGTCCAGGGAGGAGATCCAGTCACCGGCCTGGTTGTGGCCGATGGTGACCGACGAGCCGTTCCAGTACGCGTTGAGGTCGTTGAGGCCCATGTAGATCGGGAACCCGCCGCCGGAGCCGTTGATGCCGTTACGGCCGAGCCAGCTGCTGAGCATGCTCCACTCGTTCTTGAGGTCGAACAGGGCGTCCACGCAGCCGGTCTCGCGGTTGCTGCCCACGCCGTTGCCCCACACGTCGTCGGAGCCCGAGAGCACCGCCTTGGTGTCGTTGTCACGGCAGGAGACGTTCGAGCGGATCGGGTCGGTCATGGTCCAACTGGTGCTGGTCGGGTGGCTGGTGTCGATGGCCAGGGGGCTCGGGCCGTTCCACTTGCCGGTGCCAGATCCCTCCTGCACCTCGTCGAAGCTGTAGGCCAGCGCGCCGGTGGTGGCGTCGGTGAACACGTGCAGCTTGCTCGGGGTGGCGCCCGCGTGGCTGGAGACGACGGTCTCGTAGGCCAACTGCGGCGTGCCGTAGGCGAGCACGACCTGGCGGGTGCCGGCGACCTTGTCCAGGGCCTTGTACTTGGCGTGCGCCCGGGCGGCTGCCGCGGCCTGGGCGGGGGTGCGGGTGGCGGCGGTGGACAGGTCGATCGCCTGGTCCTGGGCCACCGAGGTGGACAGCACCTGACCGGCGGAGTCGGTGACCACCACGAAGTCGCCGCCGACCACCGGCAGGCCCTTGTAGGTGCGGTCGTAGGGCACGTACTGCAGGCCCTCGGGGGTGGAGATCACCTTGTGGGCGATGAAGGCGTCGTTCTGGCTGGCGTGCAGGGCGGCGGGCCTCGATGCGACCAGGCTGGCCGCCGACTGCGCGGCCAGCGCGCTGGGGGACGCCTTGGGTGAGGGTGCGGCGGTAGCCGAGCCGGTTGCCGTGATACCGGTGACGGCCAGGGCCGACATGCCGAGCAAGGCGACCGCTGTCGCGGTACGGCGACGAGGGGTTAGGGCCATGAGCAGACCTTTCGTGACAGGCGAAGCTGGCCAGCGGCTGCCCGGTTCGGACAGCCTGATATCTGGGAAGGGTGCTGGGGTCTTCGTCTGGGGATGGGGGAGCAGGAGGACCTTCGAGTGCACCTCTCTCGTGCCGTGGTGCGCTCGCCTGCCCTGGCCTGGAGGCCCTGGCAGTGGACCAGCACCACATCCGATCGCCTGATCGAGCCGTGCCGGCTTTCTTGCGTCACGGCTCGGAGGCAGTCGGATGCGCTACAGATTCAGGTCGTGAGGCACGATAAGAGGGGACAAAATGAAATGTCAATGATTTTCACATGATCTATTGACATGGGCCGCTGGCGGGTTGACGTCTGTTGGGGCTGCCAACGTCGGTCCACCGGCACCAGGAGCTGCCGCTCCTGCGGTGGAGATGCCGGTCGGTCGTCGGGTTCGTGGGAGCCATAGAGTCCACAGGTGGGGCCCTCCGTCGGCGGGCGCGAACCAGCAACCGAACGGAGCGAGGGAATGGCGGACATCGTCGATTTGATCTACGCCGACCATGACTGGTTTCGGCGCCAGTTCTTCTACCTGGACTACGCCACCAGCGAGGGGGAGTTGGCGGCTGTGTGGGACGTGCTGGCGACCAGGTTGGACACCCACGCCGACGCCGAGGAGACGGTGTTCTACCCGGCACTGCTGAAGAGGGGCAAAGCCGGCGACCCCGAGGACGAGACCGAGGACGCGATCGAGGATCACAACAAGATTCGCGACGCGGTCGCCGAGGCCGGCAGGCACCGGGTGGGCACCGACGAGTGGTTCGAGGCGGTCGGCAAGGCCCGCACCGAGAACGGCGAGCATCTGGACGAGGAGGAGCGTGAGGCGCTCCCGGACTTCATCAAGAGCACCACACCCGAGCTCCGTCACCAATTGGCGATGGCGTGGCTTCAGTTCTATGCCGAGCACCAGGCCGGCGCCGGGGTGAACACCAAGAACAAGGACGCCGAGGAGTACATCGAGTCCAACAGTTGACCGCACGCCTCGGCAATCGAAGGCGAGGCGGCGATTGCGCCACCGCCGCGGTGTCCGAAGCTCCGTCGTGCTCGGACCTCAATTGATGATTTCGCCACGCTCCCTCGAGAGAAGTGCTGCGAGGCGCTTCCGCCATGTCTCCAACTGATCGGGTGTCAGCCGCGTCCACTTGGTGATCTCACCTGTGACCCGCAGTGGGGCGCTACTGCGGTACGAGCGGGTGGGGTTACCGGGGAACCTCTTGTCGGTCACGTTCGGATCGTTCTCGAACGCCCCAGTTGGCTCTACCGCATAAACTCTCGGAACCGCTTCACCCTCCGCGAGTTCTGCGGCGATCTCCGCAGCGAGGCCGGCTCCATCAACGAGTGCGGTGAAGTAGATGTGGTTCATGACGATCTCGGGACGGTAGTTCGACGGGCGGCCCGCGGTGAGGAAGTCACCCACGTTGAGGTCCGCGATCGTGCCATGGAAGAACGGGCCCTCATCGAGCGGTCTGGACACCTGAAATCCCTTCTGCCTACCTGAGTGCACGCGAGTGTGACGCACCAGTTGGGCCTTGCCGCAAGCCCCCTCCGGCGCCTTATCCTGAAGCTGGAAGGACGCCGCGAGCCGTCGCTGGGACAACCACTCCGCCGCAGTACCGGGGCAGGTCATCGGTGTCAGTCACCGGGCTCACCGCCGAGCGACAGAATTCCGCACGCCACTAGGAGCGGGTCACCGATCAGCTGCTGTCGACCGGGATGAGTCCAGACTCCTGGGCCTCACCGAAGGCGTATCGCGAGCGCTGCGTCAAGCAGATTCGGCGGCGGCGTGCGAGGGCTACGGTGATCGCATGTGCGACTCGGACGCAGGATCCGCCGGCATGCAGCTCTCGTCGCCCCGTCCGGCGGCCGGTGCTGCCGTTGATCCGATCACCCTCGATCAAGTTGACGAGGTAAGGGTTACCACGCTGGTCGACAACACGTTCGACGCCCTGCTCCCTGATGACGAGCGGACCCGGCGCGTTTCGTTCGGCGCTGGGACGATGGCAGCGCCGCAGTTCGAGGGCCGGGCGACGGCCGTCGGGCTGGTCGCCGAGCATGGCTTCTCGACGCTGGTTTCGGTACGGCGCGGCACATCAACGACCACGTTGCTGTTCGACACCGGCCTTTCGCCCGGTGCGATGGTCACCAACGCCGACCGGTTGGGCGTCGACCTCGGCGACGTCCAAGCGGTGGTGCTGAGCCACGGCCATTTCGACCACGCCGGCGGCCTGGCCGGACTGATCGACCGCGGCGGCGCACGTCGCCTGCCGATGGTGGTGCATCCGCTGGTGTGGACCCGACGTCGGATCGCTGTGCCTGGTCAGGACGTGTTCGAGCTGCCGACCCTGAGCAGGCGCGCGCTCGCGCACGAGGGGATCGAGGTCGTCGAGCGGCGGGTGCCCTCCCTGCTGGTGGACGGCGCCGTACTGATCACCGGCGAGATCGATCGCACCACCGAGTTCGAACGGGGGATGCCACCGTCGCACCAGGCCCTGGTCAACGGCGAGTGGCAGCACGACCCGGTGGTGCTGGACGATCAGGCGCTGGTGGTGCATGTGCGCGGACGCGGGCTGCTGGTACTGACTGGCTGTGGTCACGCCGGCGCTGTGAACATCGTCCGGCATGCTCAGCGGCTAACCGGAGTCTCGCGGCTGCATGCGCTGATCGGTGGACTGCACCTTAGTGGGCCAGCATTCGAGCCGATCATCAGCCCGACCGTGGCTGCCCTCACCGCGGCGGCGCCCAATCTCATTGTTCCGGGCCACTGCACCGGCTGGCGGGCGCAGCACGCGCTGGCCGCAGCGCTGCCCGACGCCTGGGTGCAGGGCAGCAGCGGAACCACCTACCGGATGAGTGCACCGGCAGCGGCATGACCGTGTGCCATCGGATCGGCGATGTGCGAGCGCAACACTAACCGCATCGGAACCGTCGGATGCTCGGACAACTTTGCGTCGATACGGTGGCGACCGACGCGGCTGATACGCGGTGTCAATTTACAACGTTGTGCACCTGTTTGGGACAGCTTTCGAACCCTTGACAGACGGTGCTGAACACTACGCCGCCGAAGCCACGAGCCAATCAGCACGAGCTAGCAGTTCGTCGAAGGTAATCACTTCAGGCTCGCTCAAGTGTCTGCGGTACAGCTCGAAGGAGCGGACCTTGTCGAGGTGGTGGCCTCCCGACTCACCGATGAACTCGCTCAGCTGGCCGATGATCAGGTAGGACTTGGGCCGAAGCAGGTAGCCGACCTCTCCCAGTCGTTCTGCGCCATCTGCGTCGAGTCGTATGAGCCTTTCCCCGATCTTGGTGGCCGCTCGATGGACGGTTCCCTGAACCTGAGCCACTCCTCCTGCTAGGTGAGTAGACGGAGCCCAACAACCCGGCCTGTAGTAGTCCCTGCCGAGTAAATCGGTGCGGTGGGTCTTGATCTCTGCAAACACCATCGAGCGGATACGCCCGGATGTCTGCAGAAGGGCGTCAGACCGCTTCCCGACGCCCGCTACCGAGGAGCCGGCCACGACTTGCTCGAGCTTAGACTCGTCCCAGGAAGTCAGGAGCTGGCCGCTCAAACTCATACCCAAGATCCAGGGATTAGACTCAAAGAACTGCTGCCAGACGGCCTCTGCTCGCTGTCCTGGCGCCGCCGCCCGGGATTCGTCGAAGTAGTCGTCGTCCTCCAGGTAACGATGGAATCGCTCCACCTCCTCCCGTCGATGAGCAAGAGCGATGACATCCTCGGCAGTTCTATCCTTGATGATCAGCTCTCGGAAGTGCGTACGATCTCGACGGTAGGCCGCATCAAGAGCATTAGGATCCTCGAACACCTGTCGAATCAAAGAGTCATCCACGCGAACGGTCGGCGCGCCAGCTACCGGTATCTGGTCGAGACTCTTGAGTAGGTCGACCAACCGTTGCACCTGGGGAGCCTTCAGGTTGAGGGCGACCTTGATCGTTCCTGTTGAACCGTTGGCCGGAACCTTCTGTATCCACAACTCCTTGACCCGGCCTGCCTCCCTCGCCACGAGCAACTTCACCTGGACCCGCCCACCAGGGGACTCATCGATGAGCCACTCGTTCCCATCCAGCGTCAGTGTGGTCTCGGTCTCGGAGTCGAACACTTTTTGGATGAACCGAGCAGGTTGGCCGAAGTCGGACGACGCTGGCCTATCAATCAAGAAGCTTCGGGACGCATAAACTTGGTCCGGCAGTCGTCCCTGCGCGTAGGTCGTCTCGGTAACGCTTTCACCGAAACCATCGGTACTTACGAACGGATCCTGGGGTTCTGTCATCTCGCGTCCACGCTCTCGGCTGACCTGGCATTCGAGTATCCGCCATGTGTTCGGAAGATCAGCGCCATCCACGTTCCCGCGAGTCACGGCCTTGGCGTTGGTGGGCACCCCGCAGTATCCACTACGAAATTAGCGATCCGGCCAAGCTGGAGGGCACGGGGAAGTTCGTGGACGGCCAGGCGCTGACGCCGGAGGGCACGTTCGTCCGGTTGCTCGACTGCCACGCTATGCGTCGTCTGCTGGCGGTTTCCCGCCGTCGCATCCAGGACCGGCAGGTTATTTAACCACGATCGATGGCTGAGTCTTCCTGGCGCTGACCGATGGCGCCGGGGTCGATGCCGCACTCGAATGTGTCGGGACCGACCGAGTCCGGCCCATGACAAGTGCCGTCGGGAGGAATCGAACCTTCCGCAACGTCCAACGACGGCGAGGGGCGCCCGCCGGTCACCGACGGCCCGTTCGCCAGGCCCGGGCGGCAAGCCGATCTACGAGTGGCTGGAACTGCGGCCCTTCCTCGGCTCGGCTCCCACCGTCGCGGACCCCCGTCCGCACTTCGTGGGTAATCGTGCCCTGCGGCAAACGGGCGGAAGGCAGCGCGAGCAGCCTAGTGAAGCTGGTGCGATCATCTGTAGGGGTGTGCATCGCCGACTTAGCCTGGTCTGGCGGACAACGACACGGCCGCAGACGACGGGGTGAACAAGCTGAACCGACGCCTGCCGAATGGCTATCGTGTGATGAACCACCCCGGGGCTGCCGATGTTGAGCGTGGAGCGTTCGCTTAACCCCCATCGGGGCCAGCATCCGACGGTGGATCAACCAGTCGACCACTGCTAGCAATGTCATGGCGGAGCTACAACCTTGTGCACCTGTTCGGCAGCTAACTCCGTACGACGATAGTTCGGGACGACGGCAAGATCAGTAACGACGCGCGCAGTCCGATTGTCTAGCTCGGAGTTCCGTCACGCGATGGATCATGGGCCATGCTGATGAGTCGCCCCGAGCTGTGCCCTGGAATAATGGGCCGAGAGCGGGTGCCGAGTTGGCGACAGTAGGGGCTATGCCATGACTATGGAGAACGGGATCGGGCTTGTACGCAAGCCCGTTGGTGTCAGCCGGCGGGTCTTTCTTTCGCATGGACCGAACGTCCAGATAGCTCCTATTCGCAACGTGTTGCACTCGTTGGGGTGGCTGACCTCTGAAGGAACAGACGTCGACCTTGCCGACTCCTTAGCCGAGGAACTTCTGGCAAGACTTACGGCGTCCGAGGTCGTTCTAGTCGTAACCGATGCGGAAGATGTTTCTAATGGTGTCTTGGTAGAGGCGGGAGCGGCGCTGGGTTTGGGGAAGCCACTTGGCGTCTTGGACATGGGGCGGGACCAACGGGGAGGCCCTAGCCCTCTGAGCATTTGGACTAACAATCCAACCCTTTACGCTCGCGCCTACGATACGGTCGCCATTCGCCAGGAGCTTCAGAGCTTCCTTGATTCACTTGTCAAAAGGAGCCACCAGCCTGTAACGGCAAATCGAGACCGAAGTATGCCGGCGCTTCAGGGCGTCATGGGCATCACGGATGAGTCGATTTCGCGTGTAGCGAATGCCTTCGCTGCCGTGGGTGGAACGGTCCAGGCGACCGCCTCGTCCTTGCGTGCACCCGACCTACTGGTGACTCTGCCGGGATTCGACTTACCATTTTCGCCGGTGGCGGTAGAAGTGCTCGGTCGTAAAGGTCGTGTGAGACGCGCGATTGATCGTTTAGAGGAAGCATTAACCGAACGTGACTTAAGGCTCGGAGTGCTAGTGACACTAGAGCCTGTGGAGAACTCCTCTGCCGTTACCCCCCTAGGCATCATAGTTGTCCCTTTGCGGTTGTTGGAAGAGCAGGCCGAGGTGGTCGTTCGACAGGTGCGAGATGCACGAAACCGAATTGTGCATGGGGCCTAGGTATGACCGCCTACGATCCCAAGCTTCTCGCCAAACTCAATGACGCATGCTCGTCGGCTAAGAGCAATGCCCAGAAAGGGGCTGCACTCGCGGACTTGGTTGAGTACGTCCTTAGCGAGGTCCCGGGACTTAGTGTCCGAGAACGAAGCAGTGTGGACCCATCGGGTGGCGCGGAATATGATTTCTTATTTAACAACGTTTGGTTTGATAGTCATCTGCCGCATGAGGTCGGGGTAATACTGTTCGTAGAGTGTAAGAATGAGAAACGTAAGATAAGTGCGGAGCAAGTCCGGGACTTCTCAGTTAAGCTGCGCGATCGTGGCAAACCACTTGGCTTGATGGTCTCCTCGGCAGGATTGGCCGGTCGAGGGCGGACACATGCGCATGACGCTATCATTAAGGAACTCGCACAAGGGCGCTATATTGTCGTTCTATTGCGGTCAGAGTTGGCGGCTCTGAGCCAGCCTGAAGAATTTGTTGCTCTCTTTACCGAGCGCTTAGCCGAACTAGTAGGCCAAGGTCAGTACACATCGATATAGGGTGCTGCAATCGAATGGTCGGTCGTCGCGCTCCGTTTGCCGTAGCGCTGGACACCGATCCGTCGAGCCTTTCCATGAGCCACTTATGGCGCTGCCGGAGAGACGTTGACGTACTTACAGCACTTGTGCGCCGCCAGGGACTCGAACCCCGAACCCGCTGATTAAGAGTCAGCTGCTCTGCCAGTTGAGCTAGCGGCGCCTACAACATCCGTGCCCGCTGGCGGCGGGCACGAGACAGAACCTTAGCAGAGCCCGCCGGGCGCCTTGAAATCCGGCAGGCCACCAGGGTGGCGCGAAGCTGTCCACAGGTGGCAAACCCCGCGTTGACCGCCCCCAACCCCTGTGGTTGGCTGGTCGCAACGACGGCAGTGAAGGAAGTCCGGTGCGAATCCGGCGCGGTCCCGCCACTGTCACCGAGGAGCAGACCCTGCTACATCACGGCCTCGCGGCTGGAAGATGGGGCGAGCGCGCCCGGCACCACCGGGCAGATTCGGAAGCCAGGATACTTCGGCCGTCGGAACAGCCAAGGGCGTGGACACCCGACGGAGGTCACGAACGATGACGGCAGCCCGGCGCATCCGCCGACGCGCCACCAGCCGCAGGCGTTAGATGTCACGGCTTCCGGTCGCAATCGGTCTGACTCTCGGTGTGGTGGCCGACGAACTGCTCGGTGACCCGCGGCGCGGCCATCCGGTCGCCGGTTTCGGCGCCGCCGCCGCTGCCCTGGAACGCGTGCTCTATCGCGACAGCAGGACAGCCGGCGGCCAGTACACGGCCGCCTGCGTGCTGCCGGTGCTGGCAACCGCCGCCCTGGTCGAGCGCCGGACCGCCCAGCACCCCGCGCTCAGAGCCATCGCCGTCGCCGCCGCCACCTGGACCGTGGTCGGTGGCCGCAGCCTGCGCCGGATCGGCGGCGAACTGGCCACCGCCCTGACCGACGGCGACACCGAGGCCGCCCGGGCGAGGATCCCCAGCCTGTGCGGCCGCGACCCTGCCCGGCTGGACGCCGACGGCCTGGCCCGGGCCACCGTGGAATCGGTCGCCGAGAACACCTCCGACTCGGTCACCGGCCCGCTGTTCTGGGGCGCCGTCGCCGGCCTGCCCGGCCTGCTCGGCTACCGCGCGATCAATACCCTGGACGCCATGGTCGGGCACCGCTCAGCTCGCTACGCCCGGTTCGGCACCGCCGCCGCCCGCCTCGACGACCTCGCCAATCTCGTCCCGTCCCGGCTGACCGCTGCCCTCACCGTGGCCCTGGCCGGCCGGGTCGGCGGATCACCGGCCCGGGCCTACCGTGCCTGGCGCTCGGACGCGGCAGCCCATCCGAGCCCGAACGCCGGCCAGTGTGAGGCCGCGGTGGCCGGTGCGCTGGGCGTCAGCCTGGGCGGCCCGACCAGCTACCGCAGCCACACCGAACACCGCCCGATCCTGGGGGGCGGCCGGAGCCCACAGCCGGACGACATCGTGCGCGCGACCACGCTCAGCCACCTGGTGCAGTACGCCACCCTGGCCGCGCTGCTGGCCGCCCTGCACCTGCAGGAAGTCCTGCGCCGGAACGGGCGCGCGTGAGGGGCGCGCTGCTGGTCGCCGGTGCCAGTTCGGACGCCGGCAAGAGCCTGTTCACCGCGGGCCTGTGCCGGTTGCTGGCCCGCCGGGGCGTGTCGGTAGCGCCGTTCAAGGCCCAGAACATGTCCAACAACTCCGCGGTGACCGCCGACGGCGGCGAGATCGGCCGTGCCCAAGCCCTGCAGGCCCAGGCCTGCGGCATCGAGGCCAGCGTGCTGATGAACCCGGTGCTGCTCAAGCCGGGCAGCGACCGGCGCTCGCACGTCCTGCTGCACGGCCGGCCCTACGCCGAGGCCGGCGCACTGGACTACCGGCAGCTCAAAGCCACCCTGCGCAAGGAGGTGCTGGCCAGCTTCGACGAGCTGCGCCGGCGCTACGACGTGGTGATCTGCGAGGGTGCCGGCAGCCCCGCCGAGATCAACCTGCGCGAGAGCGACCTGGCCAACATGTGGCTGGCCGACCAGCGCGATCTGCCCACCGTGGTGATCGGCGACATCGACCGGGGTGGCCTGTTCGCCGCGCTGTACGGCACCCTCGCGCTGCTCGGCGAGCGCGACCAGTCGCTGATCGCCGGCTTCGTGGTCAACAAGTTCCGCGGCGACGACCGGCTGCTGGCACCGGGCCTGGACATGCTCACCAACCTGACCGGACGCCCGGTGCTCGGGGTGCTGCCCTGGCTGCCGGATCTGCGACTGGACGCCGAGGACTCGCTGTCCACGCCGGCCGCCCTGGACGGTGGTGAGCCGGTCGGTACCGAGCGGTTGTCGGTGGCCGCGATCCGGCTGCCGCGCACCTCCAACTCCACCGATGTCGACGCCCTCGGCGCCGAACCCGGCGTCACGGTGCGCTGGACCGCCTCACCCGCCGAGGTGGCCGCCGCCGACCTGGTGGTGCTGCCCGGCAGCCGCGCGACGGTGGCCGACCTGGCCTGGCTGCGCGAGCAGGGACTGGCCGCCGCGATCACCGAACGCGCCCGGCGGGGGAGTCCGGTGCTCGGCATCTGCGGCGGCTACCAGATGCTGGCCGCCAGCATCGACGACGACATCGAATCCGGCGCCGGCACCGTGCCGGGGCTCGGGTTGCTGCCGGTGACGGTGCGCTTCGCCGTCGACAAGATCCTGGCCCGGCCCACCGGCATCGCCTACGGCGCCGAGGTCAGCACCGGCTACGAGATCCACCACGGGGTCGTGTCGCCACTCCCGGGCGCCGGCGAATCCTTTCTCGACGGCTACCG
>JAVEEO010000451.1 GCA_030840415.1 Pseudonocardiales bacterium
CCCGGGCCAGGATCAGCATCGTCAGCTCGGCCAGGTAGTCGCCGGTCAGCACGTCGAGCTCGGCGCTGTCGAGCAGTTCGGCGATCGCGTCGAAGCGGTCGCCGTAGAAGCCGGAGGCGTTGCCGATCCGCAGTGGTGCGCTCACCGCGACCCCGCCGGCCGGCCGGCGCCCGGCGGCCCGGCGAAGGCCTGGGCCAGCTCCAGCCAGGCCTCGGCGTCCGGCCCGACCGCGGTCAGCGCCAGGTCGTCGCGGTGGCGGCGCTGGGTGGCCAGCAGGCACAGGTCCAGCGCCGGCCCGGTGACCGACTGCTCCGCCGCCGCGGAGCCGAACGTCCAGACCGAGCCGTCCGGGGCGGTCAGCTCGACCCGGAACTCGTCCCGCGGCGGCTGCCGGCCGTGCACCGTGAACGCGAAGTCCCGGGTGCGCACCGCGAGCCAGGCGATGTGGCGCAGCCGGCCGGTCGGCGGCCGGATCACGCCCAGCGCATCGGCGACGTCCAGCCCGTGCGCCCAGGTCTCCATCAGCCTGGCGGTGGCCATCGAGCCCGGACTCATCGGCGGGCCCATCCAGACCAGCCGGGTGCCGGCCGGCAGGGCTGCCAGGCAACCGGCCAACCTCGCCCGGCCGGTGCGCCACCGGTCCAGCAATTGCGCCGGCGGCACGCGCGCACCGGCCTCGGCGCCATCGTCGACGTAGCGGTCCGGCGCGGTCAGGGCCAGCTCGAGCGTTCCGGCGAAGGCGGCCGGATCGGTGGCCGCCAGCACCGCGAGGTCGTCGGTCCAGGCCAGGTGGGCGATCTGGTGGGCGATGGACCATCCGGGTGCCGGGGTGGGCAGCGCCCAGTCGGCGTCGTCGAGCCCGGCGACCAGGGCGTCGAGGTCGGCGCTCTCGGCGTGCAGATCCGCCAGCAGCTGCGAAATGTTGGACATCGCCACCCTCGCTCGGCTACTCGGCGTCAGCTGCGAGGATGCCAGCCGCCCCGAAAACAAGCAAGCGTGATTGTTTTACCCGGCCCGCCGCCCGGGACGAGCCCGGCAGCCCTACTCCGGGTCGTTGCCGACCAGGGTGCCGCCGGCCACGATCGCCAGCTCGGGATGCGACATCGCGGCCTGCTCCTGCTGGTGGGCATCGCGAACGCCGCGAAGCGACGGGATGAGCAGCCCGGCCAGGGCAGCGAGCAGCAGCGCACCGGCCAGCATCGCGAAGCCCGCGGTGTAGCTGGACTCCTTCGGCAGGCCGTCGGGCAGCAGCGCGGAGGTGACCACACTGGCCATCACCGCGGCGCCCACCGAGCCTCCGATGGTGCGGATGTTGGCGTTCATCCCGCTTGCCACGCCGGTCTGGCTGCTCGGCACCGAGTCGACGATGATGGTCGACATGGCCGCGAAGGCCAGCCCGAAGCCGCCACCCAGCAGGAAGGTGGCAACGGCGACTTCCCAGACGTGGGCATGGGCGTAGGCCAGGATCAGCAACGGCAGCACGCTCAACGCCGAGCCGAAGACCAGCACCGCCTTGGCGCTGTACCGGTTGGCCAACCGGCCGGAGAACACCCCGAAACCGAACATCGACACCGACATCGGCAGCAGGATCAACCCGGATTCGGTGATGCTGGCACTGAAGCCGTAACCGGCCGAGGACTGCGTCTGCAGGAACTCAGGCAGGAAGGCGAAGATCGAGTACATCCCGACGCCGAACAGGAAGCCAACCAGGTTGGTGGTCCACACCGCGGGCATCCGCAACATCCGCATGTCGATCAGAGGCTGCCGGGACCGCAGTTCGACCACCATCCAGGCCGGCGCGAGCACGACCGCGGCGGCCAGCAGCCCGAGCACCGACGGAGCGGACCAGCCCCACTCAGGCGCCTGGCTGACGGCGACCAGTAGTGCGACCAACCAGGCGGACAGCAGGATCGCTGCCAGCCAGCTGATCCGGCCCGGCGTGCGGATGGGCGATTCCGGCACCACGAAGTGGGTGCCGACCGCGGCTATCACCATCGCGATGCCCGGGATCCAGAACAGCCAGTGGTAGTCGAGCAGATCGACGATCGGGCCGGCCAGCACCAGGCCCAGGCCGCCGCCGACGGCCAGTAGCGCGGCGATCGAGCCCACCGCACCGGCAACCTTGTCGCGGGGGAACTCGTCGCGGACGATGCCGAAGGCCAGCGGGATCAGGCCACCGCCGACGCCCTGGATGACCCGGGCGACGATCATCACCGAGATCGAGGTGGCCAGCGCGGCCAGGATCGACCCCACCGCCAGGGTGGCCAGCACCGCGACCAGCACCTTCTTCTTGCCGATCATGTCGCCGATCCGGCCGATGATCGGGGTGCACACCGACGCGGACAGCAGGTAGGCGGTCAGCACCCAGGTCACCGTGCTCTGGCTGGTGTGCAGGCTGTGCTGCAGCAACGCCAGCACCGGTGAGACCAGCGACTGGAGCAACGAGAAGGTCCCGACCCCGACGGCCAGGACCACGAAGGTGAGCTGGTAGCGCGCCCGGGGCGCTTGTGGTGGCATCAGCGAACTCCCATACAAAAAGCGGAGCAGAGGCTCCGCCTAGCCGTCCCAGCCTAGCCCTAGCCAGGACGGCGGTGATTCTCCGATCCTGCGTCAGGCAGCTTCCGGCGATCCCCGGCATGCGCCTGCGGACACGCCAGACAACACCGGCCCTCGGCCCGGCATTCCAGGCGGCAGGCACTACGGTCAGGCGATGACGAGCTTCGACCCACGGGCCTGGCTGGCGGTGGCGCTGGACGAGGCAAAGCTGGGACTGGCCGAGGGCGGCATCCCGATCGGCGGCGCCCTGTTCGGCCGGGACGGCCAGCTGCTCGGCCGGGGTCGGAACCGCCGGGTGCAGGACGGCGACCCGTCGATGCACGGCGAGACCGCCGCGTTCCGCAACGCCGGCCGGCAGGCCTCCTACCGCGGCACCACCATGGTCACCACCCTGTCGCCGTGCTGGTACTGCAGCGGGCTGGTCCGCCAGTTCGGCATCTCTCGGCTGGTGATCGGCGAGGCCCGCACCTTCTACGGTGGCCATGACTGGCTGGCCGACAACGGCGTCGAGGTGCTGCTGCTCGACGATCCGGCCTGCGTCCAGCTGATGACCGGGTTCATCGCCGCCCGGCCCGAACTGTGGAACGAGGACATCGGGGCCGAGTGAAGCGTCGCCCGGGGGCGGTGCGGTCGGCCCAGTAGCATCGCTGGCGAGGGGGAAGCTGTGGAAAACGAGGCCGAACTGGAGGCCGCGGACGAGCAACCGCGGACGCCCCAGATCTCTGCCATCCGGCTGATCCTGGGCTTCTTCGTCGCGCTGGCCACGCTGACCGGGCACCTGCCGCCGCGTCCCATCGTGGTGTTCGTTGCCTTCGTGGTGCTCGGAGCGCTGTTCTGGAAAGCCCCGCCCTTCGACGTTGGCCCCCGGGTCGGCCTGGTGAACGGCTTCGTGCCGGCGACCCTGGTGCGAACCCTGACGGCAGTCCGCGAGGTCGGCGGCTGGGCGGTCGGCTTCGGGGTGTGGGGCCTGATCTCCGGTGCGCTGGTCGCGCTGATGCGCAAGGACCCGGTTGCCGACAACTGCCTGCGGGGAGCGCTGTGGGGCCTGCTCGGCGGCGCGGTCATCGGGGCGATGGTCTGGGCCGGCCAGCAGGCCGCCCGGGACGTCGAACTGCTGCGGGCCGAGCAGGAGGACTGACCCCCCGCCCGGTTACCGAACCTCCAGGCTTACCGGAACACCCGGGGCGGCCTACTACTGCTGAGCAGCGTGGTACTGCTCGAGCACGCTGGCGCTGATCCGGCCACGGTCGGACACCGCGAGCCCGTTCTCGGCCGCCCAGGCGCGCACCGCGGCAAGGTCCACCGAACTCGACCGGCGGCTGCGGCCCCGGCCGCTGCTCGACCCGCGAGAGCTGCGGCTGCTGCCGACCGGCCGGCCGGCATCGATATAGGGCTTCAATACCTTTTCCAGCGCGCTCCGGCTCTTCTTGCTCAAATCAATCTCGAAGCTGCGGCCATCGAAAGAGAAGGTCACGGTCTCTGCGTTGGGAGAGCCGTCGATGTCATCTGTGGTAACTACGGTCTTAGCCATGTGAGCATGGTTCATCATGATCAAGTCCGCAGTCAAATCATGCCGACCGGTCTGTTTTCACGGCACGGTGCTATTCGGGCTATAAACGCCCAAACTTACGAGTGCGCTTATGCGCCCGCCGCGTATAGCACGACGTCGAAGCCCCTGACATTCTCGGGATCAGCCATGCGTGTCGAGGAAAACCGGTTGGAGAGGCGGCCGTTGAGGGCTGTTTCGGATGTGGCGAAGTTCATTACTCTCGCGTATACAGCCGCGCGCGTCGAGGCAGCAAAGGAAGCGTTATCGAACACCTGTCCGTGTCTTACTCCGGACTCCAGGCGACCGAAAAGAGTGGCCGCACATCCCTGCAGCGCCGCCGGCCGCGGCATCGCCGAGCGAGCATAAACCCGGTACCAATCGACGGTTCGGCGATGCATCAAACCAGCGGTGTCGCGCGGTGCGAAAGTATAAGGGCCGGTTACCCGGCCAATGAGTAACGACTCGCCACCCGATACCACCATCGCGATGTCGTCGCCCGGCTGAACGGCCTGCACGAAGTCGGCGAGTGCCCGTAAGGCGCGGGAAGGCCGCCGGCCGGGATTGCCCTGCAGTTCGCGCAGCACGGCGATTTCGCCGACCGAGGCGTCTACCGGAACGTCGGCGGCAGCGCCGAAACCGACCACCCCGGTCAGCACCGCACGGCCCAGCACCTGCTCGGATTCAGGCCGCAGTACCCAGAGCGGGGATTGCGATCCAGAGCCCGGCTCGTCGGCGACGGGATCGGGTGCGGGCCAGAAGTAGTCCAGCCCCTCGGCGGTTTCGCCGAACAGCGGGCGGTAGAAGTCCGGATCCTTGGCAAGCAGCTGGCTGCGGTGCGAGCGATGCAGCCGCTCGTCGCCCAGCCAACCCGGCAGCAGCGACTCGCGTTGCAGATCGGCCTGGCTGAGCTCGCCGACCCAGGGCGCGAACTCCGCGATCTGGTGCGCGGTCGAGTCATCGTGACCGCGGCCGGTCCACACCCGCACGCAGTCCAGGCCGTACCGCACCAGGGCCGGGGTGCGGCCGCGCCACATTCGCACCGCCGGATGGTTCTGCCAGCCGTACTCGGGCAGTTCCAGCGCACGCAGGATCTGCAGGGTCTCGACCCGCTGCTTACCCAGCCGCTGCCGGTCCAGCACGTGCGCCGACGCCAGGAAGTCGGGGTAGGGCAGGAAGGTCTGCATCTCTCCAGGGTGCCTGATGGGTTTCGACGCCACGGAGGGCGCGAAGTCTTGCAGTCCGACGCGTACCCGGTCCAATGGGCCTTGACCAGCTGTCGTTCGTTCTTGACGCCTGTCCGTGAGCTGAGGAGTAGCCGCGACGTAGCGGTGCCAGTGGGGGGTTCTGATGGGCGGAAATCAACCGAGCAAGACCAAATACTTGGTCGAGTACCTGGCCGATCCGGATGTTTCGAAGTTCACCACAGACTTTGCCGATCAGCCATCGCCCCGCGTCGGGTTCCACGTATTCGGCCTCGATAGCTGTCCCTAGATGCGGGCACAGCACTTGCGGAGTCTTCGCACGCTCGGCTCTCGAGAACTTCAACAAGGCCCTGAACGCAACCATGATTGCCCTACTGGCCGGACTGGCGGCGCTTCTCCAGTCTGGCTCGTCCCTGACGCCTCGTCGCCGTCGAAGGTCAAACTGCTCTCAAGGAACACCGCTTGGCCGTGTGTGGAACGATCGCCAAATCGACGACGGTGGATCCCTGACCATAGGCCGGGCTTGAACGGCGCAGCGAGCTGAAGCGGAACTCCACCACTTTCACCCGCCACAGCGCGTATGGCCAAAGCCCCAGCCGCGGCTACACGTTGAAGCGGAACTCCACTGCTTTCACCCGCCACAGCGCGTATGGCCAAAGCCCCAGCCGCGGCTACACGTTGAAGCGGAACTCCACCACGTCGCCGTCGGCCATCACGTAGTCCTTGCCCTCGATGCGGACCTTGCCACGCGACTTGGCCTCGGCCATCGAGCCGGCGGAGACCAGTTCGTCGTAGGACACCACCTCGGCCTTGATGAATCCCCTTTCGAAGTCGGTGTGAATGACTCCGGCGGCCTGCGGTGCGGTGGCGCCCTTCGGGATCGTCCAGGCACGGGCCTCCTTGGGCCCGGCGGTGAGATAGGTCTGCAGCCCGAGGGTGGTGAAGCCCAACCGAGCCAGCTTGTCCAGGCCGGACTCGTCCACGCCCATCGACTGCAGCAGTTCCAACGCCTCGTCGGGCTCCAGTTCGGTCAGCTCCGCCTCGGTCTTGGCGTCGAGGAAGACTGCCTCTGCCGGCGCGACCAACTCGCGCAGCGAGGCCAGGAAGGCTTCGTTGGCCAGTTCGCCGGGGTCGACGTTGAACACGTACAGGAACGGCTTGGCGGTCATCAGGTGCAGCTCGCGCAGCGGCTGCAGGTCCAGGCCCGCGGCGAAGACGGTGCGGCCGGCGTCGAGCACCTCCTGCGCCTGCTTGACCGCGGCCACCACCGGCAGCCGGTCCTTGGCCGTCCGCGCCTCCTTCTCCAGCCGCGGCAGCGCCTTCTCGATTGTCTGCAGATCGGCCAGGATCAGCTCGGTGTTGATGGTCTCGATGTCGTCAGCCGGCGAGACCTTGCCGTCGACGTGCACGACGTCGGGATCGGTGAAGGCCCTGATGACCTGGCAGATGGCATCGGCCTCGCGGATGTTGGCCAGGAACTTGTTGCCCAGCCCGGCACCTTCGGAAGCGCCGCGGACGATTCCGGCAATGTCGACGAAGCTCACCGTGGCCGGCAGGATCCGGGCCGAGCCGAAGATCTTGGCCAGCACCTCCAGCCGGTCGTCGGGCACCCCCACCACTCCGACGTTCGGCTCGATGGTGGCGAACGGATAGTTCGCCGCGAGGACGTTGTTACGGGTCAGGGCATTGAACAGGGTGGACTTGCCGACGTTGGGAAGTCCGACAATGCCGATAGTGAGGGCCACGGGCGTGCAGTCTACGGCGTGGCCCGGTGCCGCCCGGACGGTGCGCAACCGGTGCGGCAGCCTCCACTCGGCCCGGCCACCGTTCGGACGGCGCTCCGCGCGTCTTCGGTGAAACTGTCAGTGGCAGGGATCAGCATGGGTACATGACCGCACTCGTCTACCTGCTGCTCGGGCTGCTGCTCGGCTCGGTGGCCGGCCTGGCCGCCGGTTTCTGGTGCGGCCGGGCCCGCCGAGCGCTGTCGGAGCTGTCCGAGGCCCGGCTGGAGGCCGCCCGGGGCGTGGCAGCCGGCGACCTCGCCGAACGCCAGCATTCGATCGAGGCCCTCGTTGACCCGATCCGAGAGGCCCTGCACCGGGTGCAGGCCCAGTTGCACGATGCCGAGCGCGACCGGCTCACCGCGAAATCCGCACTCGACGAGCACCTGTCGGCGATGCGGCTGTCCGCCGACGGGCTGCGCACCGAGACCGCCCAGCTGGTGACGGCGCTGCGGGCCCCGCAGGTGCGGGGCCGGTGGGGCGAACTGCAACTGGAGCGCGCGGTCGAGATAGCCGGGCTGGTGGAGCACGTCGACTACCTGCTTCAGCCCACCTCCCCCGGCACGGCCGACAACGACGGCGCCCTGCGACCCGATCTGGTGGTCAACCTGGTCGACGGCAAGCACATCGTGGTCGACTCCAAGGTCGCCTTCGCCGGCTACCTCGAGGCCATGGAGGCCCGCGACGAATTCACCAGGAGCGCCCGACTCAAGGCCCACGCCCGCCAATTGCGCCGGCACGTCGACGACCTGGGCGCCAAGGCCTACTGGAATCGCTTCAACCCGTCGCCAGAGTTCGTGGTGTGCTTCGTCCCGGCCGAGGCCTTCCTGGACGCCGCGCTGCGCGAGGATCCGGCGCTGTTGGAACATGCCTTCGCCCGCAACGTGATCCTGGCGACACCGACCACGCTGGTAGCCCTGCTGCGAACCGTCGGCTACACCTGGCGCCAGCAGTCGCTGGCCCGCAATACCGCCGAGGTCAGCCAACTCGGTCGCGAGCTCTACCAGCGGCTGGCAGGCATGGGATCGCACCTGGACAAGCTCGGCCGTTCGCTCAACGCCGCGGTGGGCAGCTTCAACAGCACCGTGGGGACGTTGGAAGGACGGGTGCTGGTCAGCGCCCGTCGGCTTGCCGAACTCTCGGTGATCGACCCCGCCACCGACGGCCAACTGCCCGAACCCGAACAAATCCTGGCGGTGACCCGCACGCTCACAGCGGAGGAATTG
>JAVEEO010000478.1 GCA_030840415.1 Pseudonocardiales bacterium
AGCAGGGCATAGGCCACCACGATGAGCAGGGTGCTCTGGTAGATCGGCCGGGCATAGCGGATCGCCACGGTCACGAAGGCCAGCGCGACCACCACGCCCGGCATCGCGCTGGCCAGGTAGGTGCAGCGCTCGAGCAGGGTGCTGCCCCAGCCCCGGTGCCGCACCGCGAGCCAGGCCACCGGCAGCGCGACCGCTGCCGTGGTCACCGCGGCGTACGCCCCCAGCGTGAGGGTGCTCAGCAGCGAGGGCAGCAGCTCCGGTGCCGTCCACAGGCCGGTGCCGCCGAGCGCCAGCCAGCGTCCGACGCTGACGAAGGGCACGCCGATGGCGCCGCCGCAGACCACCGCCGAGCCGAGCAGCGCGACCGGGGTGGCCGGCCCCAACCGGACCCGGCGAGCCGGCCGGGCCGCGCCGGAACCCAACCGGGCGTAGCGGCTGCGCCCGCGCAGCAGCACGTCCAGGGTCAGCAGCAGCAGGCAGAGGCTGACCAGCACCGCGGCCAGCATGGTCGCGGCGGCACCGTTGAAGGTCGACTGGTACTGCTCCATGATCGCGGTGGTGAAGGTCGAGTACCGGATCATCTGCAGCGCGCCGTACTCGGCCAGCAGGTGCAGCCCGACCAGCAGCGCACCGCCCAGGATCGCGGTGCGCAGCTGCGGCAGCACCACCCGGGCCAGCACCCGGACGGGCGAGTGGCCGAGCGAGCGGGCCGACTCCTCCAGCGCCGGGTCAAGCCGGCGCAGCACCGCCGCCACCGGCAGGTAGACGAACGGGTAGTAGGCGAAGGTGGTGATCAGGACCGCGCCGCGCAGCCCCTCGATCGACGGGTACAGCGACACCCAGCCGTAGCTGGTGACGAAGGCGGGGACCGCCAGCGGCACCGCGAACAGCACCGCCCACAGCCGGCGCAGCGGCAGGTCGGTCCGCTCGACCAGCCAGGCCGCCGCCACCCCGAGCAGCAGACTGCCGGTGACCGTGCAGGCCACCAGCGCCGCGGTGTGCCGCAGCAGCTCGCCGACCCGGGGCCGCACGATCAGCGCGTAGGCCTCGTCCCAGCCGGTGGCCAGCGTCTGCAGGAGGATGTAGCCGAGCGGGACCAGCGACACCGCCGACACCACGACGGCGGCGATCAGCACCCCGAGCGGCGCCCGCCGGCTCCGGCCACGACCGCGAGCCGGCAGCCGGGGATGCTGCCGGTCCGCTTCGATCGCGGCGGGGGAGGACAGGGCGGTGGGCACGAGGCGATGCTAGAGAATGCCGGCCTTGGTCATCATGTCCACGACCTCCGGGCCGTTGAGCTTGGCCTCGTCGATGGCCGGCTGGCCCAGCTCGGCCAGCGGCTTGAGCGCCGGGTTGGCCGCCACCGAGCTGCCGACCGGGTACTCGAAGGAGGTGCCGGTCTGCAGGATCTGCTGGCCGGCCTTGCCGGTGACGAACTTGAGGAACTGCTGGGCCTGCTGGGCATGCTTGCCGGCCTTCAGCACCCCGCCGCCGGACAGGCTGACGAAGGCGCCCGGGTCCTGGTTGCCGAAGTAGTGCAGCTGGGTGTTCTTGCTGTTCTCCTTGGTCTTGGCCTGATCCCCGGCCCAGTAGTAGTGATAGATCACCCCACCCTCGATCTGGCCGGCGTTGACCGCTTTCAGCACGGCGCTGTTGCCCTTGTAGACCTCGGCGTTGGACTTCATGGCCTTGAGCCAGGCCTGGGTGGCGTCGGCGCCCTTGAGCTCGAGCATCGCGCTGACGATCGCCTGGAAGTCGGCCCCGGCCGGCGAGGCGCCCCACTTGCCCTTCCACTTCGGATCGGCCAGATCCATGATCGAGGCAGGCAGTTGCGCCTCGGTCAGCTTGCCGGTGTTGTAGACGAACACCGTCGAGCGGGCGGCGATGCCGACCCACTTGCCGGTGGAGGGCTGGTACGCCTCGGGCACCTGGCCCAGCGTGGCGGCATCGACGTCGGCGAACAGCCCGGCGTTCTCCACGACCGTCATGGCCGGCGAGTTCTCGGTGAGGAACACGTCGGCCGGCGAGGCGCTGCCCTCCTGCTTGATCTGGTTGGCCATCTCGAAGTCGTCGCCGTTGCGCAGGGTGACCTTGATGCCGGATTCCTTGGTGAAGGCGTCGGCCCACGCCTTGGTCAGCGATTCGTGCTGGGCGTTGTAGACGGTGATCGAACCGGCCGCCCCACCGCCGCTGCCGCTGTCCGAACCGCAGCCGGTTGCCAGCAGTACCGTGGCAACCGCCGAGGCGAGCACCGCCACTCGCTTCGTCCGCACTCTCATCAGCCCTCGCAAGGTAGTCAGGTCAGCTTAGGTAAGGCATACCTTACATAGACCGTGCGGCCGGTCCAAGGCGAGCCGGCCGGGAGTGGAGGCCGAGGTGTTCGGGTTCCGGCGCGGGAGCCGGGTGGTGCTGCGTACCGCGGTGCGCCGGGGCCGCCGGCACAAGTACGGCCCGGTCCGGCTGCGCAGGGGATCGTCGGGCTGGGTGGCGCAGCGGCACACCAGGCTGGGCAAGCCGCCGCGCTACGACGTCGACATCCGGCGCGGCCGGAACCGGACGGTGCGGGTGCGCAAGCTGCCGGCCGGCACGCTGCGCCGGCCGGTCAGCCCGCTGGCCGTGGTGCTGGTGGCACTGGCCCTGCTGCTGGTCCTGGGGCTGCTCGCCCATTAGCCACCGCCCGGGTCCTGCCATCGCGCCGCAGCGAGCTTCGCCAGAGTTTGCCGGACGTGCAACAAATCGCCCTCCCATGCGTCCTTAGCTGCGTAGCGTCCGACGAGGCGAGGTGGACCCCTTGACGAAAGAGCTGGCAGTCCGGCTGGCGGCCGACCGGCAGACGCCGGGCCCGGTGGACGACAGCCGCTTCGACGCGCTCTACCGCGCCCAGTGGTGGCCGATGCTGCGGTTGGCCCAGGGCCTGGTCGACGACGTCGGCTCGGCCGAGGACGTGGTGCAGGACGCCTTCGCCGGCCTCTGCCGCAACCCGGCCGCACTGGCCGAGGCCGGCGCGGCGGCCCGGTACCTGCGGGCCAGCGTGGTCAATGGCGCCCGGTCGGCCCTGCGGAGGCGGCGGACGGTCCGGGCCTGGTTGGGGCAGGTGCGCGAGGGCGAGCACGCCCCGGCGGCCGACACGAGCACGCTGGCCTCGGCCGATCAGCAGCTGGCCCGCCAGGCCCTGGCCGCGCTGCCCCGAAGGCAGCGCGAGGTGCTCACGCTGCGGTTCCTGGCCGAACTCAGTGACGTCGAGATCGCCGACGCCACCGGCATGTCGGCCGGCAATGTCCGCTCCGCCGCCAGCCGCGGCCTGGCCACTCTGCGCACCACCCTCGGAGGGCTCTCATGACCGACACCGACACCGACACCCAGGACGCCCGTATCCGGCAACTGGTCAACGCCGCCGTGGACCGGGAGCTCGCCGGTCACCGGGTAGCGCCGCCGTGGCAGTCCTCGGACGCGCCGCGCCGGTCCGGTCACCCGATCGGCCGGTGGAGCCTGCCGGTGCTGGCCGCCTCGGTGGCCGCGCTGCTGGTGGCGGTCACCGTGCTGGCCATCGGCCACGGCCGCGGCGTCCAGCCCGCTCCGGCCGCGCACTCGGCCAGCCCGGCCCCCTCGGCGTCACCGTCGGTGTCGAGGTCGGTCAACCATGACCAGCAAGCAGCACACCGCGACTACGCCGCGGCGGTGGCCGGCGCCGTGGAGGCGACCGAGGCGCCTGGCGTTTCGGTCGGGCCGGTGTCGGCCAAGGACGCCGTTCGGTTCAAGAACTCGGGCGTGATCAGTGGCGGCGCCGATATCGGGACGCCGGTGCCGGGCAAGACCTACTCGTTCACCTTGGGGTACCTGGTGGGGCCGAGTGACGAGCCGCCGGCCGTCGTGACGACCGAGGTGCGCGACGTCGCCTCCGGCCACTGCGCCCAGCCATTCCTGGCCAGGCCGAATCACGCCTACCAGATCCAGTGCCAGGTGAGCTGGCTGGCCGGCGCCGTCGGCAGAGCATTGCTCACAGCACGGACGCCCAGCGGTACCTCGGGAGCTTCGATGAATCTCACCGACCCGGACAGGTACCCGACATCGACGGCGGCTTCGGCGTCCCGGGCCTATCAGGCGGCGGTCGCCGGCGCCCCGGAGGCGACCAGGGTGGCCGGAGTCTCGGACCGGCCGGCAGTCGCCGACGAGATCCAGGGCGGATTGGCCGTCGGGTCCAACAACCCCGTCGCCCTACCGGATCAGGGCAGGAGCTATCCGATCACCCTGTCCTTCGTCCCGCCCCCCGACCGAACTCCGGCGGTGTCGGTCCTGACCGTCCGGTTGACCGACGTCACGGCCGGACGCTGCCCCGGTGCCTTCCGGGTCCGGCCGGGCCATGCTTACCAGGTTTCCTGCCAGGTGACGTTCCGGGTCGGCGTGGTGGGCAAGGCCGCTTTCGACCTGCGCGGGCCGCAGGGCGTGCAGACGACGGAGATCGGCATCAGTTCCCCGTGACAAGGCAGTCGCTGCGGGTCGGCTCAGCTGCCCGGGATGTCGGCGGCCCGCAGGGCCAGTGCCATGAAGGCGTCGGCCCGGCGCTGGTCGCTGGTGCGGGGCTCGAAGCGGCCATGGGCCATCGCGTCGGCGTCCATCAGGATCAGCTCCGCCTCGACCCGCATCAGGGCCCGGATCAGCGCGCAGTTGTCGGGCAGGTCCATGTTCAGCCTGACCACGCCGTCGCTCGCCGGTGACAACCTCGCTTCCAGGAGGGCCGCGATCAGCTCGTCGCGACGTTCTCCCGCCACCAGGTCAGCCCCGTAGTCGTACATGCTGCGAGCCTAGGCCCGTCGGTCTGCGAAAGCAGTCGAATGATCGATGACAATGCAGTCGCCGGCTACCGGACGCGGGCGGTGACCGGTCGCCCGCAGCCGGTCAGTGCAGGCAGAACTCGTTGCCCTCGGGGTCGGCCAGCGTGATGGCGAAGTGGTCCACCCTGTCCGGGTCGATCTCGTGCAACTGCCGGGCGCCGGCCGCGACCAGCCGCTGCGCCTCGCCCCTGATCCGGCGCCGGCGCTCGGAGATTGGGGTCAGGTGACCGCCGCCGATCTCCAGGTCCAGGTGCAGCCGGTTCTTGATCTGCTTGGTCTCGGGCACCTTCTGGAACCAGATCCGGGGGCCACGACCAGCCGGATCGACCACCGAGTCGCACAGGTCTCCAAGTTCGGCCAACTCGGCGTCCAGCTCCTCGGCGGGCACCCCGATGCTGCGCAGGTAGTCGTACCAGCTGTCGAAGCCGGCCGGCGGCGGCTCGGGCACGTAGTGCAGCGCCTCGCACCAGAACCGGGCCAGCCGGGCCGGTAGCGCGCAATCGATGGTGACCTGGAACTCGGTAGCCATGGCGGCGATCCTGCCAGCCGCCGGCTCAGTCAGCCTCGATGTGCGCGCAGCTGGCCAGGCCGAAGTCCTCGAGGTAGGCCTGCACGTCGCTGCTGTGGTCCGGCACCGCCGACAGATCGTTGGCGGCGGCGGCCACCTTGGCCGGGTCGCGGGTGTCGGCGGCGCGCAGCAGCCGCTGGGCGGCCGGCTTGAAGGCGGCGTAGTCGGCGCGCTCGACGTCCAGCCAGTTCTTCTCCAGGTCGGCGCGCTCGGCCGTCCGGGCTACCAGCGCCTCGGCGTGCGCGATGTAGACCGGCATGATCCGCAGGGTGCCGGTCAGGTTGGTGATGATGCCGGCGTAGTCGGTGGCGCCGGACGGGGTGGGCAGCGCCTGCAGCTGGGCGTCCACCGCCGAGCACATCGCGTTCGTGTCGACCAGGAAGTCCGGCTTGGACAGCACGCCGCGCGGCGTGCCCGCCGAGGTGGAGGCGAAGGCCGGCGCGGACGGGCCGACGACGCTGCTCGAGGCGGACGCCGACGGGCTCGAACTCGAACTCGATCCGGCCGGCTCGGCCGACGGCGAGGACGAGCTGCCGCAGCCGGCCAGGGTCAGGCCCAGCGCCAGCATCGGTGCCAGCCATCCGGCCGTTCGGGTCATCGCGATCTCCTGCCTGCGGGCGTCGACCCATTCTGCACTGGCGCCCCGTGATCGGCCTGCCGGTGGCCTAGTCGCGACGATCCTGGTCGGCGGCTCCGCCGGGAACCGGCCCGGACAGGTCCCAGCCCGGCACGTTCATCCGCCGGTGCACGTCGCGGGAGCGCACCGGCTCGCCGCACTCGGCACAGGTCCAGTTCGGCTGCAGCTGGTGGTCGTGGTGCAGCAGGGTGATCGGCGGCGACTGGACGGCCCACTCGTCGCCCCACCGAACCAAGGCCTCCAGCACCGGTGCCAGCGCCCGGCCGGCCGGGGTCAGGTGGTAGTCCGAGCGCGGCGGCGACTGCTGGTACTCGCGCCGTTCCAGCACGCCGGCCTCCACCAGCACCTTCAGCCGGGCGGCCAGCCGGTCCCGCGGCGCGCCGGTGTTGCGGGCGATCTCGGAGAACCGGTGGTTGCCGAACATCACCTCGCGCACCGCCAGCAGCGACCAGCGGTCGCCGACCAGCTCCAGCGCCGCGGCGGCCGAGCAGGGCCGGCCGGGCAGCGCGGTCGGATCGATCCGGGGAGTGCCGACGGTTGTCACACTTAGAAGGTTGGCATATCAAACCAGCTACCGCTACCGTCTGCCGTATGCCGGTTGGAAAATCAAACTCACGCATCGAGCGACGCCTGGTGGTGATCGTGGTGGTGGCCGCGGTCTTCATGACCAACCTCGACCTGTGGATCGTCAACGTCGCACTGCCGACCATCGGCACGGACTTCGGCTCCGGGGGCCTGCCGCGGCTGTCCAGTCTGTCCTGGGTGCTCAACGGCTACGGCGTGGGCCTGGCCGCCCTGCTGGTGGTGGCCGGCCGGCTCGGTGACCGGGTCGGGCACCGCCGGGTGTTCCTGGGCGGCGTGCTGGTCTTCACTATCAGCTCCGGGCTGTGCGCGCTGGCGCCGAACCTGGCGGTGCTGGTGGTGGCCCGGGTGCTGCAGTCAGCCGGCGCGGCGGCCCAGTTGCCGACCTCGCTGGCCCTGCTGATGGCGGTGTTCCCGCCCCAGCGGCGCACCGTGGTGGCCCGCGGCTGGTCGGCGGTCGGCGCGCTGGCCGCCGCGGCCGGCCCGGTGATCGGCGGGTTGCTGGTGCTGGCCAGTTGGCGCTGGGTGTTCGTGGTGAACCTGCCGATCGGGCTGCTCTCGCTGGTAGTGGGGCTGCGGGTGCTGCCGCACCCGGCGGCCAGACAGCGCGAGCCGTTGCCGGACCTGGTCGGGGCCGCGCTGGTCACGGTCGCGGTGGGCAGCGTGGCCGGCGCGCTGGTGCAGGCGCCGGTCTGGGGCTGGACGTCGGCCGCCACCCTGGGGCTGCTGGCGCTGGCGGTGCTGGCCACGGTGCTGTTCCTGCGGCGCTGCGCGGTACACCCGGCACCGCTGTTCGAGCTGAGCCTGTTCCGGGTGCCCGGCTTCGCGCTGGCCAACACCGCGACCTTCGTCTTCGGCGTCGGGTTCGCGATCATGCTGCTGTCCGACGTGCTGTGGTGCCAGGAGGTCTGGCACTACTCGCCGCTGCGCACCGGGCTGGCCCTGGCGCCCGGCCCGGCGATGGTGCCGGTGGTCACCCTGCTGTCGGCCCGGGCGGTGCACCGCTACGGCACCGGGCCGGTGGCCGCCGTTGGCTCGGTGCTGTTCGCCGCTGCGATGTGTTGGCAGGCCGGCTTCGTCGGTACCGCGCCGTCCTACCTGACCGACCTGCTGCCGGGGATGGTGCTGGGCGGTACCGGGGTGGGGCTGGCGATGAGCACCCTGATCGCGGCCGGCGTCATCTCGCTGCCGCCCCAGCGCTCGGCCACCGGCTCGGCCATGGTCAACACCGGCCGCCAGATCTCGGCCGCCGTCGGGGTCGCATTGCTGGTCAGCCTGATCGGGGTGCGGGTCGAGGCCGGCAGCCTCGGCGAATTCCGGGCCGCCTGGCTGGTGGCCGCGCTGTGCGGGCTGCTCACCGCGGGCCTGGCGGTGGCACTGCCCCGCCCGGTGCCGGTGCCGCACCCCGAACCGGTAGCCGCGCCGGCCGGCTGACCGCCGGCCGGCGCCGTGATCCTTCCCGGAAAGGAGAGAGTCGATGGACCTGCGTGGCAACGTTGCCCTGGTGACCGGCGCGGCCGGCCCGATCGGTGCCGCCGTCAGCGTCCGGCTGGCCGGCCTGGGTGCGTCGGTGGCGGTGCTCGACCGCCGTCCGGACGCGGTGGCCGAGCGGATCGTCAGCACCGGTGGCCACGTGCTGGCACTGACCGCCGACGTCGCCGACCAGCACTCGGTGCGGGCGGCCGTCGGGCGGTTGCTGACCGCCTGGGAGCGGATCGACATCGTCGTCACCGGTGCCGAGGCGCTGGGCACCGTCGGGCCGGCGGTGGCCGGCTTCCTGCCGGAGGCGGCCCGCACCAGCTCCCGGGCCGTCGCCGACCTGGTGGTGCTGGCCGGCTCGGCCGAGCCCGCCGGCATGGAATGGCCGCAGCGGCTGGCCGACCAGCAGGTCCGCCTCGACGTGCTGGCGGTGCCCGACGGTCCACCGGTCGAGGACCTGTGCGGGCAGGTGCTGGCGCTGATCTGCCGGCCGTGCCGGCCACCGGCCGTGCCCGTCGGGGCCTAAACTTCCAGACCATGACGACCGCCGGGTTCGCTCTGTTCGACACCGCGATCGGCTGCTGCGCGCTCGGCTGGACCGAGGCAGGGATCGTCGACGTCAACCTGCCGGAGGCAAGCCCCGAGATCACCCGCCGCCGGATCGCCGGCCGGCTGGCCGGCAGCCGCGAGCAACAGCCGCCCCCGGCGGTGCAACGAGTGATCGACCGGATCCGGGCGCTGTTCGACGGGGCGGCCGACGACCTGGCCGATGTCGAGCTGGACCTGTCCGGGGTGCCCGACTTCCACCGCGACGTCTACCGGGTGACCCGGGGCATCCGGCCCGGGACGACGCTGTCCTACGGCGCGATCGCCACCGAGCTGCGGCTACCCGGCGCGGCCCGGGCGGTCGGCCGGGCGCTGGGGCACAACCCGTGCCCGATCATCGTGCCGTGTCACCGGGTACTGGCCGCCGACGGATCGATGCACGGGTTCTCGGCCAACGGCGGGGTGGCCACCAAGCGCCGGATGCTGCAGGCCGAGGGTGCCCTTCCGGCCGACGAGCCGACCCTGTTCTGAGCAGAGCGCCACCGGCACCGAGCACCTGGCCGGACCCGGCCCGGCCCGGCCCTCGAGCACCTAATCTGGGGCGATGGCTGAGCAGTTGCTCCTGATTTGCGGAAGCGTCCGAGCCGGTTCCAGCAACGCCGCGGTGCTGCGGACCGCCGGCCTGCTCGCCCCGCCCGGCGTGTCGGTGGAAAGCTACGACGAGCTGGCGGCGTTGCCGCATTTCAACCCCGACGACGACGGCGAGCGGCTGCCCGCCGCGGCGGCCCGGCTGCGCGGCCGGCTGGGCGCGGCCGGCGCCCTGCTGTTCAGCACCCCGGAGTACGCCGGCGCGCTGCCGGGATCGCTGAAGAACCTGCTCGACTGGTCGATCGGCGGCGGCGAGATGTCGGGCAAGCCGGTGGGCTGGATCAACTGCTCGTGGGGCGGCCCTACCAGGGCCGCCGGTGCCTACGCCGAGCTTCGGACGGTGCTCAGCTACGCCGACGCCACCATCGTCGAACCGGCCTGCGTACAGGTGCCGGTGACCCGTGCCGACGTCGGCCCGGACGGCCTGGTGAGCGATCCGACGGCCAGGCAGCAGTTGGCAGCGGCGGTCGCGGCGCTGGTCACCGCGAGCCGGGCGGGCTGACCAGCCGGGGGACCGCCGGATCGGCGCTCAGATCGGTGTCAGCCGCCCAGGCCAGCAGGCCGGCCACGTCGATGTGGTGCGGCGGCTGGTCGCGATAGGGCGCGAGGTTGGCCGCGCCGCGAGCGATCAGCGCCGTGGCGCCGGCCTGGTTGCCCCGGGCCGCGTGGGTCAGGCCGACCGCCAGCTGAGCCAGTCCGCGCCAGAGCTCCCGTTCGGCGGCCGGAGCAGCCTTCCAGGCGTCCTCGAGCACCTCGTGCGCCTCGAACGGCCGGCCGGCCGCCAGCAGCCACTGGGCCCGCTCCAACGACTCGGACGCGGTGCCGGCGGGTTCGTCGGGGGCTCGCGGCACGCCGGCGCTGCCGTAGTCCAGCGGCCGGCCCAGCGCGTCCCGGGGCCGGGCGTTGCGCGGCCGGCCGGCCGGATCCCGGTCCCGGTTCGGTGGTCCGCTGCTCATGGCTGCGATCCTGTCACTGCCGCCCCGGCAGCGGTCGCGGCAGGTCGGTGATTTGCTGTCAGCCAAACATATTATCAAGACCGGGCAAACGGGTCAGCAGGCTGCTTTGCGACCTGCGAGTCGCCGCCAGTCCGGCCAGTCTGAACTCATATCTGAGATATTGTGACCGGCATGCTTGATGAAGTCAGTGCCGCCAAGGACTACGCCCGCCAGGTCGGCACGCTGATCCGGGACTCCCGCAAGAACCGTGGCTGGACCCAGGCCCAGCTCGCCGAAACCCTGGGAACCTCGCAGAGTGCCGTCAACCGGATCGAGCAGGGCAACCAGAACCTCAGCCTGGAGCTGCTGACCCGGATCAGCGAGGCCCTGGACTCCGAGATCGTCTCGATCGGCCGCGCCCGCCCGCCGCACCTGCGGGTCGAAGGCGGCCGGCAGCTGTCCGGCAGCATCGACGTCAAGACCAGCAAGAACGCCGGGGTGGCCCTGCTGTGCGCCTCGCTGCTCAACGAGGGCCGTACCGTGCTGCGCAAGGTGGCCCGGATCGAAGAGGTGAACCGGATCCTCGAGGTGCTCAACAGCATCGGGGTGCGCACCCGCTGGCTCAATTCCGACAACGACCTCGAGATCGTGCCGCCGGACCGCCTGGACCTGGCCGGGATGAACCTCGAAGCGGCCCGCCGGACCCGCAGCATCATCATGTTCCTGGCCCCGCTGATGCACTACGAGAAGACCTTCGAGCTGCCCTATGCCGGCGGTTGCGCGCTGGGCACCCGGACCGTCGAGCCGCACATGACGGCGCTGCGGCCCTTCGGGGTCCAGGTCGAGGCGGCCGCCGGTGCGTACCGGGTCGAGGTGGACCCGACGGTCTCGCCAGCCCGTCCGATCGTGCTGACCGAGCGCGGCGACACCGTGACCGAGAACGCGCTGAAGGCCGCCGCGCGCCGGGTCGGCGTCACCGTGATCCGCAACGCCAGCCCCAACTACATGGTGCAGGACCTGTGCTTCTTCCTCACCGAACTGGGCGTCCGGGTGGACGGGATCGGCACCACCACCCTGAGCGTGCACGGCGTCTCGGACATCCGCCGCGACGTCGACTACTCGCCGTCCGAGGACCCGATCGAGGCGATGAGCCTGGTGACCGCCGCGATCGTGACGTCCTCGGAGATCACCATCAACCGGGTGCCGATCGAGTTCCTCGAGATCGAGCTGGCGCTGCTGGAGGAGATGGGCCTGCGCTACGTGCGCAGCCCGGAGTACCCGGCGGCCAACGGCCGCACCCGGCTGATCGACCTGACGGTGCAGCCGTCGGAACTGCACGCGCCGCTGGACAAGATCCACCCGATGCCGTTTCCCGGCCTGAACATCGACAACCTGCCGTTCTTCGCGCTGATCGCCGCCACCGCCCAGGGTTCCACCCTGATCCACGACTGGGTCTATGACAACCGCGCGCTGTACCTTACCGAGCTCACCAAGCTGGGCGCCAAGGTGACGCTGATGGACCCGCACCGGATCTACGTCGAGGGCCCCACCCACTGGTCGGGCACCGAGGTGATCTGCCCGCCGGCGCTGCGCCCGGCCGTGGTGGTGCTGCTGGCGATGCTGGCGGCCAAGGGCACCTCGTTGCTGCGCAACGTCTACGTCATCGATCGGGGCTACGAGCAGCTTGCCGAGCGACTGAATCTGCTCGGCGCCAGCATCCAGCCGTTCCGCGACGTGTGAGCTTCCGGTCGTCCCTGACCGGATCTGGCGGAGAATGGCCTTTTCGAGGAAGGTCATTCACATCTCGAATACACACTTGGTGCTCGGAGCCGCGTCCGCGGCCCGCAACGATGGTCAAGTTTAGGTAACACCGTTCCCTTGGCTAATGATCACGTCTTGTGTGGTCCCCCATTCGTGTGAATAGTCGATTGGGTGTCGCGGCGGTCAGCGCCGCGTCGTTCATGTCCAGGGGGGCAATGCAGCCAATGACCGTTACGAGATTCAGGTCGAAGATCATTACGGCCGTGGTGGGTGCGACAGCACTCGGCACCGTCTGCCAGTTTGTCGGGGGAGTGCCGGCCGGCGCGGCGCCGGTCGCGCCGGGTGCCGCGCCGGAGTCGGTGATCGTGGTGCTGCACGACCAGCTCACGGCCACCCCGGCCGACCGGGCCCACGTCAGTTCCCGTCGCGCCCAGGCCACCAGCGCGCAGAACGCGGTGCTGAGCCGGCTGTCCAAGCGCAGCGGCGCCACGCCGAGCAAGGTCCGGCACTACACGGCGGCCAACGCGCTCTCGCTCACCGCCACCCCGACCCAGGTCGCAGACCTCGCCGCCGACCCGGCGGTCGCCGCGGTCATCCCGGACAGCCAGGTCGCGATCCCGGTCCGGCAGAAGGCCTCCGATGGCGCGAGCACCAACGCGCCGCGGCTCGGTACCCCACCGTCCACCGCGGTCTGCCCGACCGACCCCAGCAAGCCGCTGCTGGAGCCCGAGGCGCTGCAGGACACCAACACCGCCTCCGACGACCCGAACGCCAAGACCGCCCAGCAGCTCACCGACGGCTCGGGCACCAAGGTCGCCTTCATCGCCGACGCGATCAACCCCGACAACCCCGACTTCATCCGGGCCGACGGCTCACACGTGATCGTCGACTACAAGGCCTTCTCCCCCGACGGCCCGACCCCGGACGAGGGTGGCGCCGAGGCCTACGGCGACGCCTCCTCGATCGCGGCCCAGGGCCTGGTCTCGCACGACCTGTCGACCTTCGTCAACCCGGCGTACCCGCTGCCGGCCGGCTGCAACATCCGGATCCTGGGCATGGCGCCCGGAGCCGACCTGGTCGCGCTGAAGATCGACTTCTACACCTCCTCGATCGTGCAGGCCATCGACTACGCGGTCAGCACCGCCCACGTGGACGTGATCAACGAGTCCTTCGGTGGCAACCCGATCCCGGACGCCGCGGCCCGCAGCGCCATCTCGCTGTTCAACGACATGGCCGTCGCGGCCGGCACCACGGTCACCGTCTCCTCCGGTGACGCCGGCACCACCAGCACGATCGGCAACCCGTCCACCGACCCGAACATCATCTCGGTCGCCGCCAACACCAACAACCGGACCTACGCCCAGACCGGCTACGCCGGCGCGCGGTTCTTCGGCAACGGCAAGTGGGTCAACGACGAGATCTCGTCGCTGTCCTCCGGCGGCTACACCGAGAGCGGCGGCACGGTCGACATCACCGCACCCGGTGAGTCCGGCTGGGCGGTCTGCGACGCCAACGCACCGGAGTGCACGAACTTCCGGGGCGGTCACTCCGACTTCCAGCCCTTCGGCGGAACCAGCCAGTCGGCCCCGCTGACCGCCGGTGCCGCGGCGCTGGTGATCGCGGCCTACCGGTCCAGCCACGGTGGCGCCTCGCCGTCGCCGAAGCTGGTCAAGAAGCTGCTGACCAGCACCGCGACCGACCTGGGCGTGCCGACCTTCGAACAGGGTGCGGGCCTGCTCAACTCCCGGGCCGCCGTCGAGGCGGCACTCACCTACCCGGGCAGCAGCAAGCCGGCCCCGGCCGGCGTCAGCTCGAACATCGTGCTGTCGACCAGCCAGATCGACTTCTCCGCTGAGCCGGGCGCTTCGCACACGTCCACCATCGGCGTGCGCAACGTTGGCACCAAGCCGCTGACGGTCGCCACGGCCACCCGTGACTTCCGCACGACCAACGTGCAGACGCACAGCACCACGATCACCCCGGGCAGCGACCCGACCTTCCCGTACCCGACCACGGGCGCTCCGTGGGCGTACAAGAAGATGACCTTCACGGTGCCCGCCGGCACCGACTACCTTGCTGCGCAGATGATCTGGCAGGGTGCGAAGAAGCAGGTCGGCACCAGCACGGTCACCCCGGTCGTCCGGTTGTCGATCTTCGGTCCGTCGGGTGAGTTCGTCACCAACAGCCGCCCACAGGGTGGTGCCGTCTCGGCGAACTACGCCAACGTCGACATCCGCAAGCCGGCGGCCGGCACCTACACCGCGGTGATCTACACGCTGGCCAGCGCATCCGGTTACTCCGGCAGCGTGAGCCTGCGGACCACCTCGCAGCAGGCCGTCGCGATCGGCCGGGTCAGCCCGCCGGTCCTCTACCTGGCTCCCGGCCAGACCAAGAACGTCCGGGTCACCTTGCAGGCCCCGGTCGCCGGTGGCGACACCTCGTACGCGATCACCGTTGCCAGCTCCGACGGTCACAAGACCGCCGTGGCCGTGGTGGCCCGCACCGTGCTGCAGGTGGTGGGCAACCGCGCCACCTTCACCGGCAACATCACCGGCGGCAACGCCCGGGGCGGCTCGGCGGCGCAGGTGCTCACCTACGCCTTCAACGTGTCCAAGGGCATCCGGGACATCGGCGTGGGCGTCAAGCTCGCCGACAACCCGGCCTACCAGCTCGAGGCCGTCCTGGTCGACCCGAACGACGAGACCCAGGCGGTGGACAGCAACCTGCTCTCGACCGACCCGTTGACCCTGGGAACGCAGGGCAAGAACCTGCAGCTCAACACCGCCAACCCGATCCCGGGCCGGTGGCGCATCGTCATCGCCGTGGTCAACCCGGTTCCGGGCACGTCCTTCGACGAGGCGATCACCGGCCTGATCCGCTTCAACCAGCAGCGGATCAGCACCCAGGGCCTGCCGAACTCGACGCACACCGTGCTCGAGGCCGGCAAGGCGGTGACCGCCCAGGTCAACGTGAAGAACACCGGCATCGCTCCGATCAACGTCCAGGTCGACCCGCGCACGGCCAAGCTGCAGACCCTGCAGCTGGTCTCGCCGTTCGGGTCGCAGTCCTTCCAGTTGCCGGCGCACGGTGCGCCGACCTTCCTGGTGCCGCCGAGCACCACGAGCCTGACCGCGGTGGCCGTCTCCGACGTCCCGGCGCTGGTCGAGCTCACGCCCGGCCTGCAGGGGATCGACGTGGTCGGCAACCTGAATTCCGCCCAGAACGGCAGCACCATCTCGGTGGCCACCGTTCGCGAGCGGCAGGGCACGGTCTCGACCGGCATCTGGTACACCGACGTCGAGGAGGTCGGTGCCTTCGGTCCGGAGGGTGCCCCGACCGCCGACTCGACGGTCAACCTGAGTGCGCGGACACTGGGCTTCGACCACAGCGTCACGTCCTCGACGGGTGACTTCTGGGCGGTCGCGACCGACCCGGACGCCGACCTCGGCAACGCGGTGACCATCCAGCCGGGCGAGACCAAGACCATCACGGTCACCATCACGCCCACCGCGAAGAAGGGCACCAAGGTCAGCGGCGTGCTCAACGTCTACACCCCGCCGTCGTTCGCCTACGCCACCTTCAACACCACCGGTGACACGCTGGCCCAGATCCCCTACAGCTACACCGTGGGTTCCTGAGCGAGTTTTCCCTGATGGAATAACGCGATA
>JAVEEO010000480.1 GCA_030840415.1 Pseudonocardiales bacterium
TCCTGTGCTGGGTCATAGGCAGTGCCGGGGGTGGCGGTGAGGGTGTCGGTGGTGGCGTCACCGAAGTCGAAGTCGGTGTGGTCATAGGTCACGCGGAGTTCGACCGGGAAGCCGATGAGTTTGGCCCGGCCGAGGTCGAGTTGGGTGGCGGTGTTGACCCAGAACAGGGTGCGCAGGTTGATCAGGGCGGTACCGGTGCTGGGCGAGACGCCGAGGGCGGGTGGATGCAGCAGCCGGATCACCTCATCGCGCAGCGCGGCGGTGGAGGGCATCGGGGTGGTGGTGCCAGCGCACCAGGCAGCGATCGGGACGGCGGTGTCGTCCAGCGAGATCACGGTGATGAACTGGTGCGGGCTGGGCGTACCGGGGACGGGTGGGCAGGGAAATCCGGTCGGACCACAAGCCGGGTTCCAATGGGAGTGGTCATCGGTCGGGGTGGCGTAGCCACAATCGATGACCAACACCCTAGAGCCGTTGTGACCGGTCAGATCCGTCGGCGTGACTCCGCACGTCCCAGTAGCACCCACAGCTCCCAGGCCGATGCTTCCAGTAAGAGTTCCATCGCCTCCGGAACCGCAGGAGTGCCTGTCCGCAAACGCAGGGAGAGGCTTCATGGCCTGGGCTGTCGTAATTGCTAGCAACGCTGCTATTAACAGTTGACGCAGTCTGTACATCATGTTGTGCCGATAAAGTAGGTACCGCGCCAAGAACCTGAACTCAGCTTCATGCACAACTTGAAGCTCTGCTTGGTTAGCGCACCTTGACCGTTGAAAACCTTGCCCGTCTTATCGACTACAGAGGTTGCAGTGATATCCACTATCACGGTTGAGCAATAGTCGGCTGGGGCGGTAACGGGACCGATCGGCGTGGCCGTCGCGGGGTGAATGGTAAGCCGGCCACCTAAGTACCAGTGCTTCTGTGCGGCGGTCTTGCTGATTCCGGTGGCTAAGCCGCTGCACAAACCACACGATGGGCCCGAGTAGTGCTTCATGTAGGACGGGTTGGTGGTGGCGTAAGCCCAGTCCAGCGTGTGCATGAAGAACTCGGCGAAGGCGTTCGCGCCGTCCTGGGTGTGGGCCCGAGCCGCCGCCGGATAGAGCGGCGGCTTCTCGCCCGGTTTGACGTTGTGCCCGGTGAGCGGGATGTCGGCCGGGTATGGCCGGGCGGTGGGGGTCGGACTCGGCGACGTCGGTGCGACGCTGCTCGAGGCCGGCGTCGAAGCCGGGACCACCGTCGACGTGTTCGGCCCGGCACCGCCGCTGGTACACCCGGCGGCCAGCGCCGCCACCGCGGCAACCGCGCACCATCCTCGCTTGCCCATACCGGACATGATGCCCGATTGGATCTTGAACCGCGCAGCCAGTTCCCTCGCCTGTGGACAACCACCGGCTATCCACAAGCGCCGGCGAACCGTCCGACTGCCTCGCTACCGTCCCCGCCATGACCAGCACCGAACCGGCCAGCTTGCCCCCGAGGGCGGCGCGACGCCGGCCCCGATCACTGAGCGGCGCGCTGACCCAGCCACTCCTGGCGGGTGATGGCGTATTCGACCTCGCCGTGCTCGGCACCGGGTATCGGCTCGTCCCAGTCGGCGACGAAGGTCCGCACGTACCGCAGCCCGACCGAGGCCATGGTCGCCCGGGACGCCTGGTTCACCGCCATCGTCTCGGCGAAGATCCGGTCCAGCCGCAGGTCCTCGAAGCCATGCCGGACCAGTTCGCGGGCACCCTCGGTGGCCAGGCCCTGTCGCCAGTGCCGCCGCAGCAGCCGGTAACCGAGCCCGGCCTGGCCCTCGACCGGCCCCTGCTCGGCGCGTTCCGGCGGTTCGAGGATCCACCAGCCGACGAACTGTCCGCTCTGGAAGCCGGCCCAGAACCCGAGGCCGGGCACCAGCGTGGCCGCGGCCAGCCGGTTGCGGTGCAGGCGCTCGACCTCGGCGCGGCTGCGCGCCGTCCCGTTGCCGAGATAGCGCATCACTTCCGGGTCCGAATCCAGTTCGACCTCGTAGTCCAGGTGGTCATCGGCCAGCGGGACGAGGGTGAGTCGCCGGGTCCGCAGCGTTGCCTGGCTCATCGAGGGACCGTCACCAGCCGTCCCAGTGCAGGACCTCGTCCAGCGGTTGGCGGGCGGCCGGCCGGAAGTCGGTTCCGGTGTAGTACGCGGTGGGGATCAGCACGCCCTGGCGCAGGCCCGCCGGCAGTCCGAGGATCGCCGCGACCTCGTCCTCGTAGGCCAGGTGCAGGGTGGTCCAGGCGGTCCCCAGACCGCGGGCGCGAGCCGCCAGCATGAAGCTCCAGGCGGCCGGCAGCAACGAACCCCACAGTCCTGCCTGGTTGCCGGCAGGCAGGGTGTCGACCTGCAGGCACGGCAGGACCAGCACCGGGACATCGGCCATCCGCTCGCCGAGGTAGGCCACGCTGTCGCCCACCCGCTGCTGCACCGGCCGCCGCCCCGGGTCGTCGGCGAACAGCTTGCCGGCAGCACCACCGGACTCCAGATACCGCTCGGTGGAGCGGCGGTACACCTCACCGATCGCCCGTCGCCGGTCGGCGTCGGTCACCACGATCCAGTGCCAGCCCTGCCGGTTGGAGCCCGACGGCGCCTGCAGCGCCAGCTCCAGGCATTCGCGGATCAGCTCAGGCGGGACGGGTCGGCTCAGGTCCAGCCGCTTGCGCACCGTTCTGGTGGTGGTGAGCAGCTCGTCAGGGTTCAGCGGGATGGTGAAGGTCATGCCTACATTCTGACAACCCCGCCTGGCCGTCGGTGCGGGCCGATTCCTGTTGGCAGGTAGTCAAGTTGGGCACAGCCCTCCACGACAACCGCGCCCTCCCGGGGCATCGTTGAGGTATGCACTTGCGGCCCGTCGACCAGTGTGATTGCGGTGACCTGGCTCGAAGCTCCTGCCCCGGAGGCAGTACATGACCCACCAGCGACAACTACCAGCTCAGCAGCCGGCGCCCGGCACCGTTGCCGAGATCGACGAGCAGATCGCCAACGACCGGCTGTGCTACATCACCGCCCTCTTCGCCGGTAACGAGAGCGAGGCGCAGTACTGGGTCTATGAGATTGCCCGGTTAGAGAGCCTGCGCAACATCGTGCAACGCCGGGACGTGGCGTCGTGACGTCGCAACCCCGCGCGGCAGGCCAAAACGCCGCGAATGGCTGGAGCAGTGACAGGTTCTGAGAGGTCATTGTCCGCGTGGTCCCACCGAGACCGGCCCAAACCCGGCCGTCCCCCTACCCTCTGTGGCTGACCGACGTTCTGCCATCCGTGTCGCGGGACACCGAGCCGGCTC
>JAVEEO010000488.1 GCA_030840415.1 Pseudonocardiales bacterium
CTCCTTGATGATGTGCCGGAAGCTCATGATGTTGTCGGCGGTGGACAGCGCGTCGGCGTAGCGCAGGTCGATCTCCTGCTGGCCGGGGGCCACCTCGTGGTGGCTGAACTCCACCGAGATGCCGACCGCCTCCAGCGCGGTGATCGCGCTGCGCCGGAAGTCGTGGGCGGTGTCGTGGCTGGTCATGTCGAAGTAGCCGCCGTCGTCGATCGGCAGCGGCTCACTGCCGTCGGACGGCCGGTTCTTGAGCAGGAAGAACTCGACCTCGGGATGGGTGTAGAAGGTCAGCCCGCGGTCGGCGGCCTTGGACAGCGTCCGGCGCAGCACGTAGCGGGGATCGGCCCAGGACGGCGAGCCGTCGGGCATGGTGATGTCGCAGAACATCCGCGCGGTGTCGCTGGGCCTGCCGTCGTCGTCCTGCAGGATCTGGAAGGTCGCCGGGTCGGGCCGGGCCAGCATGTCGGACTCACTCGCCCGGGCGAAGCCCTCGATCGCCGAGCCGTCGAAGCCGATCCCCTCGGCGAAGGCGCCCTCGACCTCGGCCGGCGCCACCGCGACGGACTTGAGATAACCGAGCACGTCGGTGAACCACAGCCGGACGAACCGGATCTGTCGTTCCTCCAGAGTGCGTAGCACGTATTCCTGCTGGCGATCCACAACTGAGCAGTCTGCCGGTTAGGCGTGTCAGGCGGGTAACGACCCTCCGAATCCGCGTTCGCCGAACGCGGCCGGCGATCACCGAGTGGGGATCGCACCGAGCGAGGACCGGGGCGATCACAAAAGGCACGTCCGGGATTACCATTCGATGATCACCTGGACCGGCGGTCAGGCGGCGCTGTCGGCGACCCAACGCGCCCAGGAGACGTTCCAGTAGCCGGAGTTCCACTCGGCCAGGGTGCGCCCGGTGTTGCGCACGTCGACGATGTCGCCGGGCACCGAGAAGTCGTAGAACCAGAAGGCGTTGGCCGGCGAGACGTTCAGGCAGCCGTGCGAGGTGTCGGTCTTGCCCTGCTGCGGCACCGACCAGTCTGCCCAGTGCACGTACTCGCCGTCGTAGCTGATCCGCACGCCGACCGGGACGGTGGTGCGGTAGGCGTTGGCGCCCTTGCTCAGCCCGAAGGACGCCGAGTTCATGTCGATCTTCTTCTCGCCGCCCACCACGACGTGCGGGCCGGAGTTGGTGCGCAGGTCGATCGGGCCGGTGTCGCCGGGGATGCTGACGTGCCGTCCCATCGAGGTGGGGATGGTCTTGATCAGCTTGTCGTTGGAGTACACCTTGATCATCTTGGTGTGGTCGTCGGCGATCGAGACGTGCTTGGCGCCGACCCGGAACCAGGTGCTGGCATCGGCCTGCCCGTACAGCGAGCCGGTGCCGCCGAAGTTCTTGCCGTACACCTTGGCGGTGATGCTGACCTTGGTGCCGGGGATGAGGTAGTTCTTGGTGCGCCAGTAGACGTTGGCGTCGTCCAGCCAACTGAACGAGCCGACCTGATGCGGCACCGTCTGCACCGACAGCGCGGCCTGGGCGGCTTTGCGGTCGGGAATGGCCTCGTCGAAGTGGATCCGCACCACCTGGCCGACCCCGAAGGTGACGCCCGGGTTGATGCCGCCGCCGGCCGCGGTCTGGATGTAGGGCATCGTCATGTTGGCGGGCTTGAGGGTGCTGAAGGTGCTGGCCTCGGTGGAGGTCCGGCCGGCGGTGTCGACGGCGGTGGCCTGCAGCCGGTAGGAGCGGTTGTAGCCGAGCACCTCGGCCGAGGACCAGGACTGCTTGTCGGCCGCCAGGGTGCCCTTGACCGGCTTGCCGTCGGGATTGGTCAGCGCCACGGCCGACAGCGAGCCACCCGAGACCGCGACCTTGACCGGTGCCAGCGGGTCGACCCCGGCGGCGTTGCGGGCCGGGTTGAGGGTGAACACCGTCGACGGTTTCTGCACCGCGCTGGACGACGCCGAGGATGGTGCGGAAGCGTTCGGCTGGCCACCGGCCGCACCGGGGACCTTCTTCTGCGAGCAGGCACCCAAAAGCAGCACGGCGGCCAGCACCGACGCCGCCGCCTTCTTCCGGTAACCCACCACGATCCGATCCCTTCCCCCCGTACCGCCGAGGCGGCCTCGGCCGCATCGCGCCACCATTGTGACCTACTTTCTCCGCCATGACGGTCACGGCTCGTGACGAAACGGTGTCGGATCGCCGGGGTGTCGAGGGGATCGCCGGCGACGCCGGAGCCGGCAGGCGGCAGACTGGAGGGGTGAGCGTCCTGCGGATAGCCATGGCCCAGGTCGACCTGGTGGTCGGCGATCTCGACGGCAATCGCGGCATGGTGCGCGACCGGGTGCGGCTGGCCGCCGAGGCCGGGGCGCAGCTGGTGGTGTTCCCCGAGATGACGCTGACCGGCTACCCGCCGGAGGACCTGGTGCTGCGCGAGTCCTTCCGGCAGGCCTCGTGCGCGGCACTGACCGGGCTGGCCGCCGAGCTGGCCGAAGCCGGGCACGGCGACATCGCGGCGGTGGTGGGTTACCTCGACGCCGACGGCGGACCGCGCAACGCCGCCGCGTTCCTGCAGGACGGCCGGGTGGTGGCGCGCTACTTCAAGCACCACCTGCCCAACTACGGGGTCTTCGACGAGGGCCGCTACTTCAAGGCCGGCCGGGAGCTGAGCGTGGTCAGTTTCGGCGGCATCGACATCGGGTTGACCATCTGCGAGGACGTCTGGCAGGACGGCGGCCCGTTCGCCGCCGCCGCGGTCGCCGAGGTCGGACTGCTGATCAACATCAACGGCTCGCCCTACGAGCGCAACAAGGACGACGTCCGGCTGGAGCTGCTGGGCCGCCGGGCCCGGGAGGCCGGGGCGGCGGTGGTCTACGTCAACCAGAGCGGCGGCCAGGACGAGCTGGTCTTCGACGGCGACTCCTTCGCGGTGGCCGCCGACGGCACCCTGCTGGCCCGGGCCCCGCAGTTCGTCGAGGGCCTGTACCTGCTGGAGCTGGAGCTGCCGGAGAGCACCGGGTGCACCGCCGAGCAGGCCGGCGAGCTGACCGTCCGCCGCTACCGCGCGCCGCTGCCGCCCCGAGCCCTGACCGGCGCGCTGGCCGACCCGCTGGGAACCGCCGAACGGCTGCCGGACGAGGCCGAGGTCTGGGGCGCGCTGGTGA
>JAVEEO010000489.1 GCA_030840415.1 Pseudonocardiales bacterium
GCAGATCATCGATTCGATGAAGTAGCCCTCACTGCCACACTCCTGCCTTGCTTCTCGCCATCGGGCGCTGGGTAGAGTCTGAACCCATGGCCGACGCGTACCTCAACAACTCCAGCCTCGCCTATGCCGAGAACTACGTGACCGAGGACGAGGTCATCACGGCCGCCCGGGCCCGCGGCACCGAGTTGGGCTGCACCCCGATCGGCCGGGCCGGTGGCGCCACCCTGCGGCTGCTGGCCACCCTGGTCAACGCCAAGTCGGTGGTCGAGGTGGGTACCGGGGCCGGCGTGTCCGGGCTGTGGCTGCTGTCCGGGATGCGCCCGGACGGGGTACTCACCACCGTCGACACCGAGCCCGAGCACCAGCGGGCCACCCGGCAGGCCTTCGGCGAGGCCGGCATCGCCACCACCCGCTACCGGCTGATCAACGGCGCGGCCGGCGAGGTGCTGCCCCGGCTCAACGACGGCTCCTACGACCTGATGCTCGTCGACGCCGACAAGACCGGCTACAGCGAGTACTACGAGCAGGGCGTCCGGCTGCTGCGCAGCGGCGGGGTGCTGGCCTTCGACAACGCGCTCTGGAGCGACCGGGTCGCCGATCCGAACGTCCGCGATGCCGAGACGGTGGCGCTGCGCGAGCTGGGCCGGACGCTGCGCGAGGACAGCCGGCTGATATCGGTGCTGCTGCCGGTGGGCGACGGCCTGCTGGTGGCCGTCAAGCGCTGAGACCGGCCAGCGACCCCCTTCGGCGGGACGGCCGGCCGTCAGCCGGTGGCCTTGACCAGCTCGTCCATGGCCGCCCGGATGATCGGGCGGTCCTGGCTGGAGGTGCGGGTCAGCGCCAGCAGCCGCCGGCTCATGCTCGGCTCGGCCAGCGGCCTGATCTCGATCTCGGCCACGTTGTCGGCCACCGCCAGCCGCGGCAGCACCGCGATGCCGTGGCCGGCCGACACCGCTCGCACCAGCAGCAGCATGTCATCGGTCTCCCACCGCACCCGGGGCTCGAAGCCCTCGGCCCGGCAGGCGAACCGGACGGCCTGGCCGCAGGCGGCGTCCAGCGGTGGCATCACCCAGTTGACGTCCGACAGCGCCGAGAGCTTCAGCGCGCCCCGGCCGGGCAGCGCGTCCAGCGCGGTCACCACCACCAGCGGCTCGGTGCACAGGTCGGTGGACAGCAGGTAGTCCGGCACCGGAACCGGAACCCCGTCGTAGACGTCGACCACCGCGATGTCGAGGTCGCCCTCGAGCAACTGGTCGATGCTACGGCCTGGCTCGGCCACCGAGACGGTCAGTTCCAGGGCGGCGTGCTCGGCCGCCAGCCGGATCGCGGCCGGGCTGACCAGGGCCGCGGCCGCCGAGGCGACGGTGCCGATCCGGATGTGGCCGGACAGCTCGCCGGTCAGCCGGTCCAGGTCGGCCCGGGCCTCCTCCAGCAACTGCAGGATGGACCGGGCCCGGCCCACCAGCGCCTGACCCGCCCCGGTGAGCAGCACCCCGCGCGGCGAGCGGTCCAGCAGCGGGGTGCCGGCCTCGCGTTCGAGGATGGACAGCTGCTGCGAGACCGCCGACGGGGTCAGCCCGACCTCCCGGGCGGCCGCGGCGATCGAGCCGCGCAGCTCGACCTCGCGCAGCAGCCGCAGCCTGCCGACATCCAGCGACGTGTTCACGCGGCCCGCCGTCCTGTGGGTGGTTCGTTACTTTCTCTAATGACAGTTCATAGAGTAACGTAAGTACAACTGCAGGCGCGGGGTTGCGGTGCTGAGCTGTCTCGGGCCGGCGCTCCATCAGGTCGACCCAGGTCGGCAGCCCGGCGCATCACCGAGGAAGGGAATCGCACTTCATGGCACGCTCGTTCAACGAGGTTCGAGTGGTCGGACTGGGCAAGGTCGGCGAGTTGGTCGCCCTGCTGCTGTCGGACTCCGGTTTCAGCGTCACCGCCTACGACGCCCGGACCCGCAGCGACCTGCCGTTCGCCTGCAAGGAACTCGATGTTCGCGACGGCGCGGCGCTGCGTGCCGCGCTGACCGGGGCCGATGCCGTGGTGTCCTGCCTGCCCTACAACCTGAACCTGGGCGTCGCCGAGGCCGCGCACCACATCGGCGTGCACTACTTCGACCTCACCGAGGACGTTCCGACCACCAACCGGGTGCTGGAGTTGGCCTCGGACAACCCGCAGGCGGTCTACGCGCCGCAGTGCGGCCTGGCCCCCGGCCTGATCGGCATCGTCGGATCGTGGCTGGCCAAGCAGTTCGACCAGATCCGCTCGATCGAGCTCAAGGTCGGCGCGCTGCCCCGGCACCCGGCCGGCCTGCTCGGCTACGCCTTCAACTGGTCGTCGGAGGGCGTGGTCAACGAGTACCTCAACGACTGCGAGGTGCTGCGCTCGGGCCACCGGCAGATGGTGCCGGCGATGACCGAGCACGAGCGGGTGGTGATCGGCGGCATCGAGCTGGAGGCCTCGCTCACCTCCGGCGGCCTGGGCACCATGTGCGAGACCTACGAGGGCCGGGTGCAGCGGCTGGACTACAAGACCATGCGCTACCCGGGCCACTTCGAGCTGATGCGGTTCCTGTTCGACGAGCTGGGCATGCGCGACCGCCGCGAACTGGCCGGCGAGATCCTGGTGCAGGCCAAGCCGCCGGTGGACGACGACGTGGTCTACCTGCACGCCGCGGTCGAGGGCCACACCGACGCCTCCGGCGAGCACGCCTACCGCAAGCAGTACGTCCGGGCCTACCAGCCGCTGGTCATCAACGGCCGGCCGTGGCGCGCCATCTCCTGGACGACCGCCGCCTCGGCCGCCGCCGTGGTCGAGCTGGTCGCCGACGGCCGGCTGCCGCAGCGCGGCTTCATCAAGCAGGAGGACATCTCCTTCGTCGACCTGCTGTCCACCAAGAACGGCGCCCTGTTCGGCGACCTCGGAAAGGTCTGAGAAGTGACTTCCACCATCTCGCACGACGACGTGCTGAGCCGCACCACCGAGATCCTGTCCCGGCTCGGGGTCGGTGCCCCGTTCACCGGCGACGGTGACCTCAGCTGCCGCAGCCCGATCACCGGCGGCGAGCTGGGCCGGCTGCGCTCGCACACCGCCGACGAGGTCGCTGCCATCGTCGGTGACGCCCAGCGGGCGTTCGAGCAGTGGCGGCTGGTGCCGGGCCCGGTGCGCGGCCAACTGGTCCGCGAGCTGGGCCTGCTGCTGCGCGAGCACAAGGCCGACCTCGGCGCGCTGGTGTCCATCGAGGCCGGCAAGATCGTCTCCGAGGGCCTCGGCGAGGTCCAGGAGATGATCGACATCTGCGAGCTGGCCGTGGGCCAGTCCCGGCAGTTGTTCGGCAACACCATCGCCACCGAGCGCCCGGGCCACCGGATGATGGAGCAGTGGCACCCGCTCGGCGTGGTCGGGGTCGTCTCGGCCTTCAACTTCCCGGTCGCGGTGTGGTCGTGGAACACCGCCCTCGCCCTGGTCTGCGGCGACCCGGTGGTCTGGAAGCCGTCGGAGAAGACGCTGCTCACCGCGCTGGCCTGCCAGGCGCTGGCCGCCGAGGCCGCCCGCCAGGTCGGCGCGCCGGCCGAGCTGTGCCAGCTGGTGCTCGGCGGCCCGGCCGCCGGCCAGACGCTGGTCGACGACCCGCGAGTGGCCCTGGTGTCGGTGACCGGCTCGACCCGGATGGGCCGGGCCGTGGCACCCCGGGTGGCCGGCCGGTTCGGCCGGCTGCTGCTCGAGCTCGGCGGCAACAACGCCGCGATCGTGGCTCCCAGCGCCGACCTGGACCTGACCGTCCGGGCCATCGTGTTCTCCGCCGCCGGCACCGCCGGCCAGCGCTGCACCACCCTGCGCCGGGTGATCGCGCACTCCTCGATCGTCGACCGGCTGGTCGAGGCGCTGTCCAGTGCCTACGCCAGCCTGCCGATCGGCTCGCCGCTGTCCGAGGGCACCCTGGTCGGCCCGCTGATCGACGGCGGCGCCTTCGAGGGCTTCGAGAAGGCGATCGCGGCGGCCCGGGCCGACGGTGGCGAGCTGGTCGTCGGCGGTGAGCGGGTGTCGGTCGGCGAGGGCGAG
>JAVEEO010000491.1 GCA_030840415.1 Pseudonocardiales bacterium
ACAAAATTCGTTGCCTTCCGGGTCGGTCAGCACGATCCACCAGCTGATGTTGTCGTTGCGCTCGCCGATCAGTGTGGCACCCGCGACCACCAGGCGCTGCGCGTGCTCGCGGACGGCTGCCTTGCGCTCGTCGCTGCCGTGCGGCAGCGTCCCGACGCTGACATCGAGGTGCACCCGGTTCTTCACGGCCTTCTCCTCGGGCACCCAGAGGAACAGCAGCCGTGGACCCCGACCGGCCGGGTCGACCGCGGCACCGAACTTGAACCGTTCGGAGACGGGAATCCCCATCTCATCGGCGAAGGCGTCCCAGCTGTCGTGGCCCACCGGCGGTGGCTGCTCGACGTAGTTCATCGCCAGGCACCAGAACTTGGCCAGCTGCTGCGGGAACGCGCAGTCGAAGACCAGCTGTACCCGGTGCGCGGCCGGCTCGTCGGCCGACTCGGACCCGGCCGGACTCACCGGACCCCTGCCGCGTCCATTCCGCGCCGGTCCTTCTTCAGCTCGCCGATCTCGTCACGCAGCCGGGCGGCCACCTCGAACTGCAACTCGCGGGCGGCGCCCATCATCTGTTCGTTGAGCTTCTGGATGAGATCGGCCAGTTCGGCGCGCGGCAGCATCGCCACGTCGAGCTTGCCGTCGGCGTGCACCCCGACGCCGACCACGCCCACCGACCCGGTGCCGCGCCCGACCCGGCCCGGTGTCGGGGACTTGCCCCGGGACTGCGACCGGCCCGAGCCGCCGGCGGCCAGCAACTCCTCGGTGTCCTCGGCCTCGCGCGCAAGCATGTCGGTAATGTCGGCGATCCGCTTGCGCAGCGGCTGCGGGTCGATGCCGTGCTCGGTGTTGTAGGCGACCTGGATCGCTCGGCGCCGGTTGGTCTCGTCGATCGCCTGCTCCATGGAGCGGGTGATCTTGTCGGCGTACATGTGCACCTGACCGGAGACGTTGCGCGCGGCACGGCCGATGGTCTGGATCAGAGAGGTCCCCGAGCGCAGGAAGCCCTCCTTGTCCGCGTCGAGGATGGACACCAGCGACACCTCGGGAAGGTCCAACCCCTCACGCAGCAGGTTGATGCCCACCAGCACGTCGTACTCGCCCATCCGCAGCTCGCGCAGCAGCTCCACCCGGCGCAGGGTGTCGACCTCGGAGTGCAGGTAGCGCACCCGGATCCCGAGTTCGAGCAGGTAGTCGGTGAGGTCCTCGGCCATCTTCTTGGTCAGCGTGGTGACCAGCACTCGCTCGTTCTTCTCGGCCCGGACCCGGATCTCGTGCACCAGGTCGTCGATCTGGCCCTTGGTGGGCTTGACCACCACCTCGGGGTCGATCAGCCCGGTCGGCCGGATCACCTGCTCGACGAACTCGCCGCCGGTCTTGGCCAGCTCGTAGTTGCCCGGGGTCGCCGACAGGTAGACGGTCTGGCCGATCCGCTCGACGAACTCCTCGAACTTCAGCGGCCGGTTGTCCATGGCGCTGGGCAGCCGGAAGCCGTGGTCGACCAGGGTGCGCTTGCGCGACATGTCGCCCTCGTACATGCCGCCGGTCTGCGGCACGGTCACGTGCGACTCGTCGATCACCAGCAGGAAGTCTTCGGGGAAGTAATCCAGCAGGCAGTTCGGCGCGCTGCCGGGCTGGCGGCCGTCGATGTGCAGCGAGTAGTTCTCGATGCCGGAGCAGAAACCGACCTGGCGCATCATCTCGATGTCGTAGCTGGTGCGCATCTTCAGCCGCTGCGCCTCGAGCAACTTGTTCTGGGCGTTCAGCTCGGCCAGCCGGTGTTCCAGCTCGTTCTCGATGCCGGCGATCGCCCGTTCCATCTTGTCCGGGCCGGCCGCGTAGTGGGTCGCCGGGAAGACGAACACCTCCTGGACCTCGCGGACCACCTCGCCGGTCAGCGGGTGCAGGTAGTACAGCCGCTCGATCTCGTCGCCGAACATCTCGACCCGGATCGCCAGTTCCTCATAGACCGGGAACACCTCGACGGTGTCGCCGCGGACCCGGAAGGTGCCCCGGGTGAAGGCCAGGTCGTTGCGGGCGTAGAGCACCCCGACCAGGCCGCGCAGGATCTGCTCGCGCTCGATCTGCTGCCCGACCCGCAGCCGGACCGCCCGGTCGACGTACTCCTGCGGGGTGCCCAGGCCGTAGATGCAGGACACCGTCGCCACCACCACCACGTCGCGGCGGGTCAGCAGCGACATGGTCGCCGAGTGCCGCAGCCGTTCGACCTCGGAGTTGATCGCCGAGTCCTTCTCGATGTAGGTGTCGGTCTGCGGGACGTAGGCCTCGGGCTGGTAGTAGTCGTAGTAGCTGACGAAATACTCCACCGCGTTGTTGGGCAGCATCTCCCGCAGCTCGTTGGCGAGCTGGGCTGCCAGGGTCTTGTTCGGCGCCATGATCAGGGCCGGCCGCTGCAGCCGCTCGATCAGCCAGGCGGTGGTGGCCGACTTGCCGGTGCCGGTCGCGCCGAGCAGCACCACGTTCCGCTCGCCGTCGCGGATGCGCTTCTCCAGTTCCGCGATCGCGGTCGGCTGGTCGCCCGAGGGCTCGAAGTCGCTGATGACCTCGAACTTGCCGCTGGAGGGGACGATGTCGCTGTTTACCCGCATGCTTCCAGAGTACGAGCAGGCACCGACAACCTCATCCTCCGCTGCCGACCGCCAGCCTGGGCCTACCGGCGGTCCTCCGGCACCCGGCCCGCGCCGGCCAGCGCGGCGCCGCTGTACCGGTCCTCGGAGGTGACCTCACGACCCAACCAGGGCGGCAGGTCGGTCAACGCGTCCTCGGTCTCGGCCAGCACCAGCCCGCGCAACGGGCCGCCGAACTCGTCGACGGCGAGGGTGGCGCCGCGGTACGGCACCAGCCAGCGAGTCTTGTCCAGCACCGCGGCCGGTAGCACCGCAAGCCGCCGGTACTCCGCCTCCGTCAGGTACAGGTTCGTCACCAGCACCAGGGACGGCTCGTCGGGCACGGCCCGGACCTTCTGCCCCAGCTTGTAGGCCACCGCGGTGGCGTCCTCGACCCGTCTCAGCCGCAGGCTGGTGCCGAGCAGGTAGCGATCGGTAATCCGGCGCGGCCGGCCGGCGGCCGCCGGCACGGACGGCACCAGCCAGCGGCGCTCACGCTCACTGCGGGCGTACTTTCCCTGACCAGGCTCACGGCCGACGCTCACGGCTGCCGAAGCTACCGGTCACGCTGGCGTCCACCCAGCCCCTGGCGGCTCAGAACGGCGGCTGCAGCCTCGCCCGCGCCGCCTCGACGTCGAAGTCGGCCGGTGGGTAGCTGAGCTTCAGGCCGAGCAGGGCGTCACACAGCAACTGGCTCACCGCCCAGTTGCGGTACCACTTGGTGTCG
>JAVEEO010000522.1 GCA_030840415.1 Pseudonocardiales bacterium
ACTCCGCCCTCGGCGGACACCCACCCATCAGCCGCCTCGCCGCCTGACAACAACGTGCCGGGTCACGACATCTAGCGGTTGGCCTGCCGCGGCAGGACCACCTCGCGCATGATCAGGGTGATCACCGCGACCAGCGGGATCGAGATGAGGAAGCCGATCACGCCCAGCATGGTGTAGCCGGCCAGCGCTCCGACCAGGGCACCCGCCGGGCTGATCCGGACCGAGCGGTCCAGCAGCCGGGGGATCAGCACCAGCCGTGCCAGCACCTCGTAGGCCAGGAAGAAGACCACCACCGCGATGCCGGTCGGCACCGACTCCAGCATGACGACGGTCGAGACCACCAGCACGCCCAGCGCCGTGCCCACCACCGGGGCCAGGTCCAGTACTGCCGCGATGAAGGCCAGCGCGAACGGATAGGGCACCCCGACCGCCCACAGGAACACCAGCGTGCTTCCGCCGCGCAGCAGCGCCAGGGCCAGCGTCCCGACCACGTAGGCCCCGATCTGGGCCACGATCTTGTCGCCGATCCGGCTCACCTGCGGCCGGCGCGAAGCCGGCGTCAGCCGGTAGGCGAAGGCGGTGATGTCACGCAGGTAGGCCAGGAAGTACAGCGTCAGGATGGCCAGCGTGAACACTTCGAAGATGGTGGTGGCGACCGTGGTGCCGACGCTGAGCAGGTTTCCGGCCACCTGCTGGACGAACGCCGAGCCCTCCAGCCGGTCCTGGATGGAGTTCAGCAGGCCGAACCGGCGGTCCAGTTCGGCGATCCGACGGTTGTGCTGCAGATCGGTGACGTAGCCGGGCAGGTTGTGCAGGAACGTGCTGGTCTGGCCGACCAGCGGCGGGACGACGGCCAGGCACATCGCGGTAAGGAAGGCCAGCGCGCCGACGAACACGATCGCCACCGACGGTCCGCGCTTGAGCCCGGCTGCCTCGACCCGGCGCACCGCCGGATCCAGGCCGGCGGCCAGGAACAGCGACAGTCCCAGCAGGACCAGGGTGTCCTTGCCGTGTTCCAGCGCTCGGAACAGCAGGTAGGCCAGCCCGAACCCGATCGAGGCGGTCAGGCCGAGCCGGAACGGCGAGTAGGTGGCGAAGCCGCGCCGCGGGGGAGCGGTCAGCTGGTAGGCCGGTTGCTCCGGGGCGGGTTCGGTCACGGGTTGGCGGCGTCGGCGATGACCGCGCCGAGCCGCTGGTGCAGCTCGCGCAGCCGCTGATGGGTCTGTTCCCGTTCGGCGTCCAGGGCCTCGGCCCGCTGACGCGCCTCGGCGATCAGCCGCTCCGCGGCCTCGCGAGCTGCCTGCTGGTCGAGCTGGGCCTGCCGTTCGGCGGCGCTGCGCCGGCTGCGCAGGGTGATCTCGAAGTCCTGCTCGGCGGTACGCAGCCGTTCGATGGAGGCCCGCTCGGCGGCGGCCCGGGTGTCCGCGGCCTCGTTCTCGAGCCGGTTGCGCTCGGCCTCGGCCGCCTCGGTGATGGCAGCCGCGGCGGCCTCGGCCTTGTCCAGCTCGGCGGTCGCCTGGTCGAGGATCCGGCCGGCCTCGGCGCGGGCCTTGTCCAGCTCCGCGGTTGCCTGCAGCCGGGCCTGGGCCAGCTTCTGGTCGGCCTCGGCCGAGCGCTGGGTAGCGGCGGCGGTCAGCCGCTGCTGGGCGGCGGCAGCCTCGGCCCGGACCCGCTCGGCGTCGGCACGGGCGCCCGAGAGCACCCGGTCGGCCTCCTGCTCGGCGGCCCGCCGGATGCCGGCGGCCTCCTCCTCGGCGGCCCGCTTGGTCTGGGCGGCCTCGTCGGTGGCCAGCTGCAGCATGTCGCGGATCCGGTCCGAGACGTGCACCACCGGGCTGGGCGCCTCGGCGGCCTTGGCCGCCTGCTGCTTGAGCGATTCGATGTGGGCCTCGCGGCTGGCCAGCTGGGCCGCCCGGTCGGCGCTGGTCGCGAGCGCGGCGTCCCGGGCCGCCTTGAGCTCGGCGATCTGGGTTTCGGCCTGGGACACGTAACTGTCCACCTGGCGCTTGTCGTAGCCGCGGATGCCGACGTCGAAGATCGGCTCGTCCTCCTCGATCAGCGGCAGGAGTTCGGTGCTGTTGTCTTCTGCTGCCATACCTGTAATGGTCGCACGCTCCGGGCCGGTGGTGCTGTGACGCAGCCGTGTCCAGGGCCGACCAAGCCCGCGATCGGCGCGCAGGCCGCCCGGCGTCGGGTCCCGGGCGCGGCTCAGGCGTCGCGGAAGCGGTTGATCTGGTCCAGGTGCTTGGTCCGCAGCTCGGGGTCGGTGACCCCCTGGCCCTCGCCGTCGGCCAGGCACAGCACGCCGACCTTGCCCTGGTGGGCGTTGCGGTGCACGTCGTAGGTCGCCTGCCCGGCCTCGGCCAGCGGGTAGGCCCGCGACAGGGTCGGGTGGATCGCGCCCCGGGCGATCAGCCGGTTGGCCTCCCAGGACTCCCGGTAGTTGGCGAAGTGCGAGCCGATGATCCGCTTGAGGTTCATCCACAGGTAGCGGTTGTCGTACTCGTGCAGGTAGCCCGAGGTGGAGGCACAGGTGACGATGGTGCCGCCCCGGCGGGCCACGTAGACCGAGGCGCCGAAGGTCTCGCGGCCGGGGTGCTCGAAGACGATGTCGGGATCGTCGCCGCCGGTCAGCTCCCGGATCCGGGCGCCGAGCCGCTTCCACTCCGACTGGTCCTGGGTGTGCGGGTCCTTCCAGAAGCGGTAGGCCTCGGCCGACCGGTCGATGATCAGCTCGGCGCCCATCCGCCGGCACAGCTCGGCCTTGTCCGGCGAGGAGACCACGCAGACCGGGATCGCCCCGCCGTTGAGCGCGTACTGGGTGGCGTAGCCACCGAGCCCGCCCGAGGCGCCCCAGACCAGCACGATGTCGCCCTGCTTCATCTGGGCGCCGTTGTGGCTGACCAGCTGCCGGTAGGCCGTGGAGTTGACCAGGCCGGGGGAGGCGGCCTCCTCCCAGGTCAGGTGCCCGGGCTTGGGCATCAGCTGGTTGGACTTGACCAGGGCGAGTTCGGCCAGGCCGCCGAAGTTGGTCTCGAAGCCCCAGATCCGCTGCTGCGGATCCATCATGGTGTCGTCGTGGCCCTGCGGCTCCTCCAGTTCCACCGACAGGCAGTGCGCCACCACCCGGTCGCCGACGCGCCACCGCGACACGCCCGGCCCGGTGCGCAGCACCACGCCCGAAAGGTCCGAACCCACCACGTGATAGGGCTGGTCGTGCTTGCGGGCCAGCTCCGAGCTGCGGGCGTAGCGGCGCAGGAAGTCGAAGGTCGAGACCGGTTCGAAGATGGACGTCCAGACCGTGTTGTAGTTGATGGCACTGGCCATCACCGCGATCAGCGCCTCGCCCGGGCCCACTTCCGGGGTCGGCACCTGCTGCAGGTGCAACGACTTGCGGGGATCCTTGTCACGGGTGCTCAGGCCCTCGAACATGCCCGCCTCGTCGGCGCGCACCACGACCCCGGCGTAGCTGGTGGGAACCTCCAACTCGGCCAGGGACGCCAGCGACTCGGCGGTGGCGGTGTTGACGGCGGCACGGATCTGGTCCACGGCAGGAACCCTTCGGCGTCGGCTCTGGGGCGGGCGAGTGCTCGAAGGTTACTGACGGGTAGCGCTTTCGGGCCGGATGTGGTGACCGGTCACACACCCGGTGCGGGCTCGACCAGCTCGATCAGCACGCCGCCGGCGTCCTTGGGGTGGACGAAGTTGACCCGGGACCCGGCGGTGCCGCGCCGGGGCTCGTCGTAGAGCAGCCGCAGGCCGCGGGCGCGCAGCTCGGCCGAGGTCGCCTCGACGTCGTCGACGGTGTAGGCCAACTGCTGCATGCCGGGCCCGTTACGGTCGAGGAACTTCGCGATGGTGGAGCTGGCGTCCAGCGGGGCCAGCAGCTGGATCCGGCTGCTGCCGTCCCCGACCGCCAGCATCGCCTCCCGGACACCCTGCTCGGCATTGACCTCCTCGTGCACGCTGGCGATGCCGAAGGTGTCGCGGTAGAAGGCGATCGCGGCGTCGAGATCGGCGACGGCGATGCCGACATGGTCGATGCGCAGGATGGTCATGGGCACATGGTGCGCCGTGGCGGAGGGTGTGGAAAAGGGCCGGGTGGTGCGGCTCATATCCACAGCGGCCCCGCTCGGGCCCGCACCGGCCGATCGGCTCGATATTGTGGACACACTGTGCCGTCGTCGCCCCCAGTGCCCGCGGCGCGGTACGTCCAGAGGCAGCCGTTTCGACCAGCTGCCCCGCCGCAGTTGGAGGAGGCTCGCATGTCAGCAACCACATCGGTGATCGTCGCCGGCGCCCGCACGCCGGTCGGCAAGCTGCTCGGCGCGCTGAAGGACTTCTCGGCCACCGACCTCGGCGGCCTGGCGATCAAGGCCGCCCTGGACAAGGCCGGCGTCGCCGCCGACCAGGTGCAGTACGTGATCATGGGCCAGGTGCTCACCGCCGGCGCCGGCCAGATCCCGGCCCGGCAGGCCGCCCACAAGGCGGGCATCCCGCTGACCGTCCCGGCGCTGACCATCAACAAGGTGTGCCTGTCCGGCATCGACGCCATCGCGCTGGCCGACCAGCTGATCCGCGCCGGTGAGTTCGACGTCGTGGTGGCCGGCGGCCAGGAGTCGATGACCCAGGCGCCGCACCTGCTGCCCAAGTCCCGCGAGGGCTTCAAGTACGGCACCGTCGAGCTGACCGACCACATGGCCCACGACGGCCTGTGGGACGTCCTCACCGATCAGGCGATGGGCGGCCTGACCGAGGCGGCCAACCGCGGCGACCAGGAGTTCAGCCGGGCCGAGCAGGACGCCTTCGCCGCGCGCAGCCATCAGCTGGCCGCCGAGGGCTGGAAAAATGGCGTGTTCGACGACGAGGTGATCGCGGTGTCGATCCCGCAGCGCAAGGGCGAGCCGCTGGAGTTCCGGTTCGACGAGGGGATCCGCGTGGACACCAACGTCGAGACCCTGGCCCGGTTGCGGCCGGCGTTCCGCCCGGACGGCACCATAACCGCGGGCTCGGCGTCGCCGATCTCCGACGGCGCGGCGGCGGTCGTGGTGATGAGCAGGGCCAAGGCGCAGGAGCTGGGCCTGAACTGGTTGGCCGAGATCGGCGCGCACGGCGTGGTCGCCGGCCCGGACTCGACCCTGCAGCACCAGCCCGCCAACGCGATCTGGGCCGCGGTGGCCAAGGAGGGCATCACGGTCGCCGACCTGGACCTGATCGAGATCAACGAGGCGTTCGCCGCGGTCGGGCTGGCCTCGACCAAGGAACTCGGCGTGCCGGCCGACATCGTCAACGTCAACGGTGGGGCGATCGCGGTGGGCCACCCGATCGGGATGTCGGGCGCCCGGATCACCCTGCACCTGGCGCTGGAGTTGCAGCGCCGTGGCGGTGGGATCGGCGTGGCGGCGCTGTGCGGCGGTGGTGGCCAGGGCGACGCCCTGATCGTCCGGGTACCGCGGCGCGACGCTCAGAGCACGGTTGCTCAGAGCCCTGTGGCCTGATCGGTGGTCTCCAGCCGGCCCGCTTCGCGTCGCTCGGGGGCTGACATCGCCGGGCTGGTGGAGCGGGCCAGGCAGGCCGATCCCCGGTCGGTCGCCAGGCTGATCTCCCTCGTCGAGGACGGCTCGCCGGCGCTGCGCGAAGTGGCCGAGCGGCTGATGCCCTTCACCGGGCACGCCCAGGTGGTCGGCATCACCGGCTCGCCCGGGGTGGGCAAGTCGACCTCCACCTCGGCGCTGGTGGGCGCGCTGCGTTCAGCCGGCAAGCGGGTCGCGATCCTGGCGGTCGACCCGTCCTCGCCGTTCTCCGGCGGGGCGCTGCTGGGTGACCGGGTGCGGATGCAGGACCATGCCACCGACCCGGGGGTGTTCATCCGGTCGATGGCCACCCGCGGCCACCTCGGCGGGCTGGCCGCTGCCGCCCCGCAGGCGTTGCGGGTGCTGGACGCGGTCGGCTGCGACGTGGTGCTGATCGAGACGGTGGGGGTCGGCCAGTCCGAGGTCGAGGTGGTGCAGCTGGCCGACACCACGGTGGTGCTGCTGGCCCCGGGAATGGGCGACGGCATCCAGGCCGCCAAGGCCGGCATCCTCGAGATCGCCGACGTCTTCGTGGTCAACAAGGCCGACCGGGACGGCGCCGACCAGGTCGCGCGCGACCTGCGCTACATGCTGTCACTGGGCGGCAAGCACTCCGAGGCCGGCGCCTGGCGGCCGCCGATCGTCAAGACCGTGGCAGCCCGGGCCGAGGGCGTCGAGGACCTGGTGGCGGCCATCGACAAGCACCGGGACTGGATGCTGGCCAGCGGTGAGCTGCAACGCCGCCGGCAGGCCCGGGCCGGTGCGGAGATCGAGGCGATCGCGGTGGAGGCGGTGCGCCGCCGGTTCTCCGAGATCCACGGTGCGGCCGCCCTGGCCGAACTCGCCAACCGGGTAGCCGGCGGCCAACTGGATCCCTATGCCGCCGCCGACGAGCTGGTCGCCTCGCTGCCGGTCTGACGGCCGACCGGAAAGCGGCTGTCTCAAGCGGGGGCGCGCAACCGCTCGATGCCGGGATGGCCGATCAGTGCCCGCAGCTGCAGCACGCACCAGGGCGACAGCTGCGGGGTCCGGCCGGCGAGCATGTCGTCCCAGTCCAGCCACCGGCTCTGCTCGACCTCCGAGGGCTGCAGCGTGGGTTCGCCGCTGACCCGGACACCGAAGACCGGGCAGATCTCGTTCTCCACCACGCCGTCGAGCTCGGCGCGGTAGCGGAAGTCGGGCAGCAGGTCGATCACCTCGTCGGCACGCAGCCCGAGTTCGAAGTCGAGCCGGCGGTGCAGTGCCTGCTCGGTGGGCTCGCCGGGCATCGGGTGCCCGCAGCAGGAGTTGGTCCAGACGCCCGGCCAGGTGTGCTTGGACAGCGCCCGCTGGGTGAGCAGGAACCGGCCCTGCCGGTCGAAGACGTAGCTGGAGAAGGCCAGGTGCAGCGGCGTGCTGGCGTGATGGCTGGTCGCCTTGGGAGCGGTTCCCAGCGCGGCGCCGTCCTCGTCGACCAGCACGATCAACTCGGTCATGACCCACCTCTCCCGCCGGTCCGGCGAGGTGACGTCCTGCCGGCGCTGCGAACTCTAGACGGCGCGGCCCGCGACCGTCAGGCATACCGTCCGGGACGACATCGCCGGGTTCCGGCACCGCGACGGTGTCCACGGTCGAGCGCCGAGCGCCTCCGGCGCATCCAGAAATCGCCACTGCTGTAGACAGATTGCGACCTTTGATCAGTCATCAGGCTCGCAGGATCGACAACTGGCAATGATTATTCCCGTTAGCTAGCGGACCATTCGAACCTTGACTTAATGTCTGCGCTACAAGCACGATTCAGCACGATGCGTCGACGGAGGCCGCGGGCGAACCCGCGCGCGGCCGGGCCGTCGCCGTGCCCCGAACAGAAAGCCAGCCTGGTGCCCCCTACTGACGCAGCTCCCTCACCGGAGGTTGTGGCTCGGCTGAGAAGCCTGATCGATCTGGCCACCCCGTTCGCCATCCGGGTGGTCGCGTCGCTGCGGGTGGCCGAGCGGCTGGACGCCGGCGTGCACGAGGTGGACGCGCTGGCCGCGGCGGTGGGAGCGGACCCGGACGCGCTGGCCCGGCTGCTGCGCTACCTGGTGCACCGGGAGGTGTTCACCGAGGGGCCGCCGGGACAGTTCGGCCTGACCGAGGTGAGCCGGATGCTGCTGGACCGCAGCCCGGCCGGGATGGGTCGGTGGCTGGACCTGGAGGCCATCGGCGGTCGGATGGACCTGGCCTACAACGGATTGCTGCATTCGGTGCGGACCGGCGAGGTGGCTTATCCGGTCGTGCACGGCCGGACATTCTGGGAGGACCTGGATTCAGAGCCGCATCGGCGCTTCATCGACGAGCTGATGCTCGTGCAGGGCAGCCGGACTTCGCCCCAGGTCGCCGAACTCTACGACTGGAGCGCAGTCACCGATGTGGTCGACGTCGGCGGTGGCAGCGGCGGGCTGCTGGCCGAACTGCTCGGCCGGCACCCGCACCTGCGCGGCGTGCTGGTCGACCTGCCCAACGCACCGGCGGTCGCCAAGCAACTGTTCGCCGACCGTGGCCTGACCGACCGCACCGAGATCGTCACCGGCACCTTCTTCGACCGGTTGCCGGCCGGCCACGACGTCTACACCGTGGCGCGCGCGATCACCGACTGGCCCGACGAGGAAGCCACCCAGATCCTGGCCCGGATGGCCGAGGCGGCCGGAGAGCGAGGCCGGGTGTTGATCATCGAGGTGCTGCCCACCGATCCGCAGGTGCCGTACGCCACCTCCTTCGATCTGGAGATGCTGGCGACCGTCGGCGGCCGGGAGCGGACGCCGGCCGACTTCGACGCCATCGCCGCCGACGCCGGCCTGGTGCCGACCCGGCTCATCCGAGGGCAGCAGGGGCTGGTGCTTCTGGAATACGCATGCGCCTCCTGCTGACCAGCCGTCCCCATCGCGAGTCTGGAGAACACAGGCCATGACCATCACCGGACCGGTTCCGCTCGCACTCCTCGACGACCTGGCGCACAGCCGCACCGGTGAGTTGCTGCACGACGCGCTGGCGGCCAGGTGGCCGTCGGACTCCGACGAACTGAACGCCATCGCCCGGTACGCGCTGCTTCCGGCCGGCAAGTTCCTGCGTCCGGTGATGACCATGACGGCGGCCGAGGCGGTCGGCGGCGAGCCGAGCCAGGTGCTGCCGGCCGCGCTGGCGATGGAGTACCTGCACGTGGCCACCCTGACCCACGACGACATCATCGACGGCGACATGGTGCGCCGCGGCCGCCCCACGGTGCACGTCGCGCACGGCCTGGCGCACGCGATCGTGGCCGGCGACCACCTGATCTTCGCGGCCTTCACCGGGCTGGCCGAGTGCCGGGAGGCCGGCCTGCGCGATCCGGCGGTGGTGGAGTCGGTGGCGGTGCTGGCCGAGGCCGGTTCGGACCTGTGCCGGGGCCAGATGCTCGAAGCCCGGCTGGTCGGCGACATCACCGCCGAACCCGAGACCTACCTGGAGATGGCGCGGCTGAAGACCGGTGCGCTGTTCCGCGCGGTCTGCCAGATCGGCGCGCTGCTGGCCGGGGCGTCCAGCGAGCAGGCCGCCGCGCTCGGCCGGTACGGCTCGGACCTCGGGGTGGCCTTCCAGATCCGCGACGACCTGATCCTGTTCGCCGACCCGGACGACGCCGACAAGCCGACCGGCAGCGACCTGGCCAACGGCCGGCCGACCCTGCCGGTGCTGGTGGCCTACCAGACCAGTGACGAGGACACCCGGCTGGCGATGGGTGCGGCGCTGGCCCGCCGCTCGGCCGAGCCCGCGGAGTTCGACGAGTTCCGGGCGCTGCTGATGGCCACCGGAGCACTGCAGGGCTGTTCGGAGTACGCCACCGAGTTCGGCCGGCGGGCGCTGGACGGGCTGGCCGGCCTGGCGCCCTCGCACAGCGTCGACCTGCTGACCGGGATCGTTCAGTGGGCGGTCACCACCAGGCCATGAGCAGCACCACCCCATCCCGGCGTTCCGGTGCCAGCTCCCGGCTGCGTGCGTCCCGCCGTCCTCCCCGGCTGCGCACGTCCTGGCTGGGTATCCGGCTGATCGCGCACCTGCAGACCTGGCGGCTCTACACCCTCTGGTACGTCGGGTTCGTCGGCCTGGCCGGTGCCGGCCTGAGTCCCGGCCCGCACGAGGGCCTGCGGCTGTTCGCGGCGTGGGCGGTGCCGACCCTGGGCTGGCTCGGCGGGCACTACCTCAGTGACTACTTCGACCGCGACCTCGACGCCATCGCCAAGCCGCACCGGCCGATCCCGTCCGGCCGGCTGCCGGCCCGGACGGCGCTGGCCTGCGGGGTGCTGGCCATGCTGGCGGTGGCCGTGCTGGCGGTGCTCACCGGCTGGCGCACCAGCCTGATCGCGGTACTGGCGGTGGCCGCGGTGCTGGCCTACGGGCTCAAGCTCAAGGCCCTGGGCATCGCGGGCAACCTGGTACGTGGCGCCCTCGGGGCGCTGGCCCTGCTGTACGGGGCGGCCTGCGCGCCGCCGTTCGCGTGGGCGGTACTGCTGCCGTTCGTCGCGGCGTTCTGGCTGCACGACACCTGCTCGAACCTGGTCGGCACGCTGCGCGACGTGGACGGCGATCGGGCCGGCGGCTATCGCACCCTGCCGGTCACCCACGGCACCGCGACCGGTGCCCGGGTCGCGCTCGGCCTCTACCTGCTGACGTTGCTGGCCGCCGGCTGGGGTGGCTTAGCGGCTCCGGCGAGCCGGCATGGCTGGTTCCTCCTCGGTCTCGCGGCGGTCGCCGCCGTCGGGTTCGCCGCCCTGCTGCCATTGCTGGGACGGCGGCAGTCCCAGGCCCAGCTGGCCGCCCGGGAGGCGCTGCGGGCGCACGAGCTGCTGGTGCTGGAGCGGATGTGCCTGGCAGCGGCGGTGATCGGGCTCGGGCTGGGGATGTTGCCCGCGGTGCTGCTGCTGATCCCGGCGCTGACCCTGACCTGGTGGTCGCAACGCGCCCTGCGATCCTGGTACGAGTTCGGCGGCACAGATCAAACATCGGCACCAGCTTCGGTACAAGCGCCAGTACCGGTCCCACCGCCGGCCGACCCACCGCTGGACCACCCGGCCGGCACCGCCCCGCCGAGCCTGGAGAAGGGAAGCAGCTATGCCTGAGCTCACCGAACTGGTCGAGCACGCCGTCCGGTCGGGGGCTGAGGAGTTGTTCGGCCGGCAGCGCGCGGACGGCGCGTTCGGCGACGACCCGCCGAGCTCGGTGCTGGGCACCGCCGGCGCGATCACCGCGCTGCACTTCGCCGACCCCGGCGGCTCGGCGCAGCTGATCGCCGACGGCAGCCGGTGGCTGCGTTGGGTGCAGCAGCCCGACGGTGGCTGGGGCGGCGTGCTGGGTGCGGCCAGCGAGCCGATCGCGACCTCGGTGGCGACCGCGGCCCTGCAGATCGTCGACGCCGAAGCCGGTGCCGAGGCGGTCGCACGCGGCCGGGCCCGGCTGGAAGAGCTCGGCGGCCTCACCGCGATCACCGACCCGGCAGTGCTGCTGCTCTGCAAGACCTTCTACGTGCTGGCCGGTTTCCTGCAGCCCTCCGACCTGCGCCGGCTGCCGCTGGAGATCGTGCTGTTCGACCGGGTGCGACGGCAGAACGTGTCATTCCGGACCGCCCCGTTCGCGGCGCTGGCGCTGGCCCAGTCGGTCACCGACCCGGCCCGCGGGCTTCGCGGCCTGACCTCACGGCTGGCCCGGGGCAAGGCGCTGAAGCTGCTGCGCGAGGTCTACGAGCACGAGGGCCGGACCGGGGACTTCAGCGAGGACCCGTGGCCGGCCGCGTTGGTCTGCCTGAGCCTGGCCCGGGCCGGCCTGGCACCGGACATGGTCGCCGCCAGCGCCGGCTACCTGCGTCGCTCGGTCCGTCCCGACGGCTCCTGGGACGCGGTGAGCAACCTGGACCTGACCCGCTCGGGGTTCGCGGCCACCGGCCTGATCGCGGCCGGCTATGCCGCCGACCCGCGGCTGGAGCGGACCCGGCAGCTGTTCCACCGCTGCCAGCAGCAGCAGGAGTTCACGGTGCTGGCCTGCCCACCGGGCGGCTGGAGCTTCTCCGGCCCGCGCGGTTGGCCGGTCACCCTGGAGTCGGCCGAGATCGTCGCCGCCCTGGCCACCATGCCCGACCCGGCCGCCGACCCGGTGCTGCGCACCGGCCTGGACTGGCTGCGCGGCCGGCAGGACAGCCGCGGCTCCTGGAGCCTGTGGGTGCGCGACACCAAGCTCGCCAACGACGGCCCGTGCCCGAGCATCACCAGCCAGGGCATCACCGCGCTGCTGGACGCCGGGCTGCCGGCCGACAGCCCCGAGGTCAGCAAGGCCGCCGACTGGCTGCTCACCCAGCAGCGGCCGGACGGCACCTTCGACAACCTCTGGTACCGCGACTACACCACCGGCACCGCGGCGGTGCTGGCCGCGCTGGCCCGGGCCGGCCGCGGCGACGACCCGGTCACCGTGCGGGCCAAGCAGTGGTTGCTCGACACCCAGCGTCCGGACGGCTCGTGGGGTGACGGGGCCGAGTCCGAGAGTTCGGTGGAGGAGACCGCCTGGGCGCTGCACGCGCTGCTCGAAGCCGGGCTGGACGCCGGCTCCGAGCCGGTCAGCAGGGCGGTGAACTGGCTGGTGGGTGCCCAGCTGCCCTCCGGCGGCTGGCAGCCGAGCCGGATCTGCGCCTACATCCGGCACAACATGTACTACCCCAACGGCGCCATCACCCGCGGCCTGGCGCTGCGCGCGCTGGGGCTGTACCTGAGCACGGCCGCCGGTTCGGCAACCCACGGTCACGCTCCTGCCGTTGCCAGTCCCGCCATCAGCGAGGAGTCCGGTCGATGACCATGCACGACCTGTCGATGAACGAGTCCCGGTTCGGCCCGCTGCCCAGCGTCCGGGCGGCCGTCGAGCAGGGCGCCGCGCAGTTGCACCGCTACCCCTCGCACACCGCGGCGCCGCTGGTCGGGGCGCTGGCAACCCACCTGGACGTGCCGGCGTCGGAGATCCTGGTCGGGCCCGGCTCGGCCGGCCTCACCCAGAACCTGATCGCCTCGCTCGGTCCCGAGCGCACCGAGGTGGTGTACGCGGCGCTGTCGTTCGAGGCCTACCCGCTGATGGTGATGAACACCGGCTGCCGGCCGGTCCCGGTGCCGATGGCCGGCCCTGGCCGCCTCGCCCACGACCTGGACGCGATG
>JAVEEO010000001.1 GCA_030840415.1 Pseudonocardiales bacterium
GACGGCGCCCTTGGCGTTCAACCGGCTCAGGATGGTCTGGACCGTGGTGTAGGCCAGCTCCCCGCCGAGCGCCTCGGCAACCTCGCCGGCGGTCAGCGGCCGGCCGGCCGCCCACAAGGTGGCCAGCACCTCGGACTCCAGGCTGCCCTTGGCCCTTCGCATCCCCACGCTGATCCGCACTCCTCCCGACGACTCCTACATCCTAGTAGGTGTAATCTCCTACAACGACGTAGGAGGAAAGGTCGCCATGAACACCGTGCTCGCCGTGAACGTGCTCAGCCCGCACTCGTTGCTGTCGTCCTTCGGCGCGCTGGGCGTCGGGGTGGTGCTGTTCGCCGAGACCGGCCTGCTGATCGGCTTCTTCCTGCCCGGCGACTCGCTGCTGTTCACCGCCGGCGTGCTGGCGGCCGCGCCCGCCTCGGCGGCGCTGCACCTGCCGCTGGGCTGGGTGCTGGTGGCCGCGGTGGCCGGCGCCTGCCTCGGCGCGCAGGCGGGCTACCTGCTGGGCCGCCGGGCCGGTCCGGCGCTGTTCGTCTCCAGCACCCGACCGAGACTGCTCGAGGGCCGCGAACGCGCCGCGCGACTGCTCGCCCGCTACGGCTACGCCCGCGCGATCGTGCTGGCGCGCTTCGTCCCGGTGGTGCGAACGGTGCTGAACCCGGTCGCCGGCATCGTCGGGATCCCGGCGCGGACCTTCACCCTGTGGCAGCTACTCGGTGGCGTGCTCTGGTCGGTCGGCGTCACCCTGGCCGGGTTCTGGCTCGGCTCGAGCATCAGCAACGTCGATCACTACCTGCTGCCGATCATCGCGCTGATCGTCGCCGTCTCGTTGCTGCCGCTCGTCGCCGAGGCCGTCCGAGCCCGCCGCGTGCACCGCTGATCCACACCGCTACCCCGATCGCAGAACGAGAAAGGGCGGGTTCGCCACATGCTCAGCTACTTCCAGGCCGCCGTCATCGGCCTGGTGCAAGGCGTCACCGAACTGTTCCCGATCTCCAGCCTCGGTCACTCGGTGCTGGTGCCGGCGCTGATCGGCGGCAACTGGAAGGCACTGGTCACCCAGTCCGCCACCGGCGACAGCGCCTCCAGCCCGTACCTGGCCTTCATCGTCGCCCTGCACGTCGGCACCGCGATCGCGCTGCTGATCTTCTTCCGCCGCGACTGGGCACGCATCCTCACCGCGCTGGCGCGCAGCCTGGGGCCGTCGGTGCGGGCCCGGCGGTTGGTGGCCGAGAACGCCGATGCCCGGCTGGCGTGGCTGCTCGTGATCGCCACCATCCCGGTCGGGGTCACCGGCCTGGTCCTGGAGCACACCTTCCGCACCCTGTTCGCCAAGCCGGTGGCGGCCGCGGCGTTCCTCACCGTCAACGGCGTCATCCTGCTGGCCGGCGAGGCACTGCGCCGCCGGGCGGCCGACCTGCCCGAGGAGCAGCCTGATGGGCCGGCCCTCTCGTCCGGCGCCGCCCGCACCGCGGTCCGGCGGACCAGCAGGCAGTTGACGACCCTGTCCTACCGCGAGGGCTTCGTCATCGGCTTCTTCCAGACCTTCGCCCTGCTGGCCGGGATCTCGCGGTCGGGCATCTCGATGGTCGGCGGGCTGGCCCGCGGCCTGTCGCACCGCGACGCCGCCCATTTCTCCTTCCTGCTGGCGACCCCGGTGATCCTGGCCGCCGGTGTCCTGAAACTGCCCAGCCTGGCCGGCCCGGCCGGCGCACACATCCACGGCCAGATCCTGCTCGGCACCGTGCTGGCGGGCCTGGCCGCCTACGTCTCGGTCCGCTGGCTGACCCGCTGGTTCGAGACCCGCACCCTGACGCCGTTCGCGCTCTACAGCCTGATCGCCGGCATCGGCTGCCTCATCCGCTTCACCGTCTTCTAGACGGGCAGTTAGCTGGCAGCTCTTGCGTATTGTCCGAATTGTACCTAAGCTTGGCTGGTCGGGCGCATCGGATTGAGGGCGATGCGCATCCGCCCACAGGCGAACTCCCGACCTTTGCCGCACCAGGCATTCGTAAGGAGGACAATGACAATCGATCCCGAACTTCTGGAAGTCCTCGCCTGTCCGAAAGACCAGGCCGGGCTTATTCACTCCAGTGTCGACGCGACCCTCACCTGCTCGCTGTGCGCCACCCGGTACCCGGTCCGAGATGGAATTCCGGTCCTATTGCCGGATGCTGGTCAGTCCACGCTGTCCGACTCCTCACTCCACTGACATCAGGCATCGCCCACGCGCGATCCATGACGCTCGATGGCACACTGCCGGGCCACCGCAAGATAATTCCTGGCTGCTGATTCTTCTCGATGCTCGATAAGCATTCAAGAATAGGTCAACGCTGCGCCGCCCCAATTCGCACGGCGGCATCCAGCGAGCGGCTCGCATCTTTCTCGGGCTAACCGAAACGCATCACGCTTCAAGGAGGATCGCGTGGATGACAGCTCAGACAGCGTCCTGAAATACGGTATCTCAGTGCCGCCGCATGGCGACTACGGCGATCCGAAACGCATGGCCGACCTGGCGAGAGAGGCCGAAGAAGCCGGCTGGGATGGCTTCTTCCTATGGGACCACCTCACTTTCATGCGCGGCTACACCGGTCCGATCATCGATCCCTGGATCAGCCTCGCCGCCGTCGCCTGCGCGACCGAGAGGATCCGGCTGGGGCCGATGGTCACGCCACTGGCCCGGCGCCGGCCGTCCAAGGTCGCGCGCGAGACCGTCACCCTCGATCACCTCTCCAACGGCCGGCTGATTCTCGGCGCGGGCCTGGGCTACCCACGGGATTCGGAGTTCGAGGACTTCGGCGAGGACGGCGACGAGAGGGTCCGCGCGGACAAGCTGGATGAGGCGCTCGACATCATCGTGGGCCTCTGGTCGGGCGAGCCTTTCAGCTACGCCGGTAAGTACTTCACGGTGCGGGAGTGCACCTTCCAGCCACGACCAGTACAGCAGCCGAGGATACCCGTCTGGATCGGGGGCTACTGGCCGAACCGCCGTCCGTTCAGGCGTGCCGCTCGCTGGGACGGGGTGCTGCCCGGGCGCCTCTCACTGGAACGGCGTCAGGCCTGGACGCCCACGATGATCCCCACCGACGTCTGCCGTGAGATAGCCGCTTTCGTGGCCAGTCACCGCGACTCGGCCGGCCCGTATGACTTCGCCATCGGTGGCTACACCGACGGCGAGGCGTCCGCCGACGCCGCCAAGGTCAGCTCGTACGCCGCCGCCGGGGTCACCTGGTGGTTCGAGAACCTGCACGGGTTTCGCGGTGACCTATCCGAGACCCGGCGCCGAATAAAACTGGGGCCGCCTCGAATAACCTGATCCAGAAACGCCCCAGTAGGGCACTCAAAAGCCCGACCGAACATCTCGCTGTCACGTTCTGTTTCGCCTGCGAAAAGTGTTTGCGACAGCTGCTGTCCGCACCAATACTCTGCCCGTTTCCGGGTCGTCGGGCGTATTGGCACGCGGTGAGCGCTCCAAAGTAATAATCAAAATCAGGTCTTGACCGTGAGCCGATTAGTTGCTTACCTAGGAACCCCCTATTGACGATTCGACGACTAAGGGCAATGCAAACCTATGACTTTGTCAGGAGAATCACATGCACGCCGAGCACGTAGTAAAGGTAGGCACCGAGCTTGTTCATCAGGATGAGCGGGTCCGCATTTGGACGCTCGATCTCGCGCCGGGTGAAGAGACGACAATCCACCAGCATCCGTGCGACTACGTCTACGTGGTGCTACGCGCCGGCCAGACCCAGACCATTGACGTCGACGGGACGGTGCACCCCGGCGATGACAAGGTTGGGGACGCGGTTTACCACACTGCGGGGCCCGCGCACCTGCTGCGCAATGTGGGCAGCACCCACTACTCGAACGTGATCGTCGAACTCCTGTCCACGGGACAGTAAATGAGCGTCGCAGCGGTGTACGAGCAGCTGATGGCAGCGCAGGTGAGCTTCATCGTCGGTGTGCCTGACTCCATGCTCGCCCCGCTGCATGCGTTAGCAGCTTCCCGGGATGAGATCTGCTACCTGCAAGTCGCCGACGAGGCCACCGCCGTCGGGCTGGCGGCCGGAGTGCGGCTCGCGGGAGGCCGGAGCCTGGTGCTGATGGAGAGTTCCGGGCTGCGGCGAGCGTGCGAGACGCTCGCGCGGCTGACCCTTGGCCACCGGTTGCACCTGCTCATGCTGCTGTCCCGGCGGGGCGCGTTCGGGGAACGCAACTGGTGGGCGATTCCTCACGAGGACACCATGCAGGCCCACCTGCGGATGCTGCCGACGCTGTCTCACGAGCTCGATTCCGTAGCGGAGTTCGGGCCGTTGCTGCGCCGCGGCTACGACAGCCTCGACACCGGGCAACGCTCCGTCGCGCTCGTGGCCAACCAGCCGTTTCTCGCGGAACTGGGCGATGCCCGATGAACACCGCCGACTTCCTGCGCGCGCTGCTGTCCACGCTGCCCGCCGACTGCGTCTTCGTGTCCTCGCTGGGCCGTACAGGTGAGGAGCTCAACCGCTTGGCTCCTGATCGGACCCTGTTCACCGACACGATGGGCGACGTCGCCGCGCTGTCCACCGGTGTGGCGATCGGCGCCCACCCGATGCCGGTTGCCGGCATCGACACAGACGGCAGCTTCTTGATGAACCTGTCCGTGCTCACCATGTTGGGCGCACAACTGCCCAGGCTGGACAACCATGTGTTGGCGATCTTGGACAACGAGAGGTACGAGTCGGCCGGCGGCCTGCCGAGCCGTCAGGCACCGCTGGACTG
>JAVEEO010000011.1 GCA_030840415.1 Pseudonocardiales bacterium
CGTCCGCTCCGGGATTGGCTCCCCAGGCAAAGGTAAACCGGACGGCGTCGGTTCCGTAGGTATCCATCCAGGCCAGCGGATCGACCGAATTGCCCTTGGACTTCGACATCTTCTTGCCGTGCTGGTCGCGCACCATGCCGTGCAGGGCGATGGTTTTGAAGGGGACGGCACGGCTGGGCTCAGCCTGCGGGCCGTCTTGAGAACCCATCGCGTACAGGCCGAACATCATCATCCGGACGACCCAGAAGAACAGGATGTCGTAGCCGGTGACCAGCACCGAGGTCGGATAGAACTTGGCCAGGTCGGCGGTCGGCTCCGGCCAGCCCAGGGTCGCGAACGGCCAGAGGCCGGAGGAGAACCAGGTGTCCAGGACGTCGGGGTCCTGGGTCCAGCCCCGCGGCGGGGTCTCGTCCGGGCCGAGGCAGCGCTGCTGGCCGTCGGGTGAGTACCAGACCGGAATCCGGTGGCCCCACCAGAGCTGCCGGCTGATGCACCAGTCGTGCAGGTTGTCGGTCCAGCCGAAGTAGCGGGGCGCCATCTCCGGCGGGCTGATCCGCACCCGGCCGTCGCGCACCGCGTCGCCGGCGGCCTGGGCCAGCGGCGCCACCTTCACGAACCACTGCAGCGACAGCCGCGGCTCGATCGGCTCGCCGGAGCGCTCGGAGTGCCCGACCGAGTGCAGGTAGGGCCGCTTCTCGGCAACGATCCGGCCCTGCTCGCGCAGCCGCTCGCGCACTGCCACCCGCGCGGCGAAGCGGTCCAGGCCGTCGAACTCGGTGCCGGTGTTCTCCACCCGGCCCTGCTCGCCCAGCACCGAGATCATCGCCAGGCCGTGCCGCCGGCCGATCTCGAAGTCGTTCGGGTCGTGCGCCGGGGTCACCTTCACCGCGCCGGTTCCGAACTCCGGGTCGACGTGCGAGTCGGCGATGATCGGGATCGTCCGGCCGGTCAGCGGCAGCTCGATCTCGGTGCCGACCAGCTGGGCGTAGCGCTGGTCGTCGGGATGCACGGCCACCGCGGTGTCGCCGAGCATGGTCTCGACCCGGGTGGTCGCCACCACGATCGAGGGCCCGGAGCCGTCCAGCGCGCCGTAGGTCATCGAGACCAGTTCGCCCTCGACGTCACGGTGGTCCACCTCGGCATCCGACAGCACCGAGCGCAGCACCGGCGACCAGTTCACCAGCCGCTCGGCGCGATAGATCAGCCCGTCGTCGTAGAGCCGCTTGAACATGGTCTGGGTCGCGCGGGACAGGCCGTCGTCCATGGTGAAGCGCTCACGGGACCAGTCGACGCTGTCGCCCAGCCGGCGCATCTGGCCCAGGATGGCGCCGCCGTGCTGCTCCTTCCAGCGCCAGACCCGCTCGACGAAGGCGTCGCGACCCAGTTCCCGGCGGTTGGTGCCCTCCTCGGCCAGCGCGCGTTCGACCAGGGCGTGCACAGCGTTGCTGGCGTGATCCATGCCCGGCAGCCAGAGCGTCTCGAAGCCCTGCATCCGGGCCCGGCGGGTCAGCGCGTCCATCAGGGTGTGCTCGAAGGCGTGCCCGACGTGCAGGCTGCCGGTGACGTTCGGCGGCGGGATCACGATGGTGAACGGCGGCTTGTCCGACTTGGCGTCGGCGGTGAAGTAGCCGCGCTGCACCCACCGCTCGTACAGCGGGCCCTCTACCGAGGCGGGGACGTACTGGCTGGGCAGCCCGGTGTCGGCCTGCTCAGCGGGCCTCTGCTCGCGGTGGTCCTGCTCGGTGTGGTCCTGCTCCTCGGCGGGCGGCGCGGTGTCGGTCACCCACCAATCCTAGGAGACCCCGGCAACGCCGAATCCCGCGCGTGGCGGGTTCGGGTGGCAGCTCAGCCGGGCTCGGGCTGCTCGCCGCCGGCCGGGACCGGCACCACGCTGAAGGACACCCGGACCTGCCGCGCACCAGCCGGCGCGTCGGAGGCGGTCCGGCGCGGCACCGCCGAGACCACCGCGGCGATCGCGTCGCTGAGCCGCTTGGCCTCGTCCGGGTCGAGCCACAGCACCGAGCTGGCGATGACCGTGGAGTCGTACCAGGACGCCGACGCCTCGTCCTGGCCGGAGATCCAGCCGAGGATGTCGGCGCGCTGCCGATCGAGCTGCCGGGCCACCAGGATCGTCTCGCCCGCCGCCGAGGCCCGCGGCTCGGCCGATTCCACCGTCAGGCCCTGGCCGGCTGCCTCCCAGGGCCGTTCCCGGCCGTCGGTGGTCGCCTCTGAGCGCCGGACGATCCCCCACTTCTCCAGGGCGCGCAGGTGGTAGCTCATCGCGCTGGCGCTCAGGCCGGCGACCTCGCCGCACTCGGTAGCGGTCAGCTTGCGACCCGCGAACAGCTCGTCGATGACCGCCAGCCGGGCAGGGTGCGCGAGCGCCTTGATCGCCCGCGGGTCGCGTAACACCACCCGTTCGGCCGGGCCGGCGGCGCCGGGCGCCTGAGCAGAGGACCGAGCGGCAGCCATCTGCCCAGGATAGGGGTGCGGCGGGCGTTGACAGGGAAACCATGAAGCATTAACTTCGAAATATGTCCTTCACGCTTAGCGGACCCGCGTCGCTGTGGCGGGTCCGTGACCTGCGGATCGCGGTGCTGGCTCGGGCCGTCTCGCTGCTGGGCGACGAGCTCGCCCTGGTCGCCCTGCTGCTGCGCACCCAGGGCCGGGGCGGCGGTGCCTGGCCGGTGGTCGTGCTGCTGCTGGCCGGAACGCTGCCGCTGGTGCTGCTGGCTCCGCTGGTCGGCCGGCTGGTCGATCGGGTCGACAGCCGGCGGCTGTTGCTCAGCTCAGGCTGCGGCCAGCTGGCCTGCTGCCTGGCGCTGGCGACCCTGCCGAGCCGGCCGGTGATGCTGGTCCTGGTGGCCGCGCTCGGCACCGGGCAGGCGATCAATTCGGCCAGCTGGCAGGCGCTGCTGCCCGGCATCGTGGGCATCGACCGGCTGCCGGCCGCGCTCGGCATCTCGCAGGCAACCAGCACGGTGGCCGGCATCGCGGCTCCGGCGGTCGCCGGGGTGCTGACCGGCTGGTACGGCGCGCGGGTGCCGCTGCTGGTCGATGCCGCCAGCTTCGCCGCGGTGGCGCTGGCCGCCCTGGCCATCCGGACCCGCCGGGGCGGCACCACCGGCGCGGCCCCGGACCCCCGGGGCGGCTGGGCGATCGTCCGAGCCGACGGCCTGTTGCTGCCGCTGGTGGGAATGCTGAGCGTGTTCGTCCTGCTCGGCGGCATGGTCAACGTCGTCGAGGTGTTCCTGGTCCGCCAGACCCTGCACGCCAGCCCCACCTGGTACGGCGTGCTCGGCAGCGGCTGGGGCTTCGGGCTGCTGGCCGGGGCGCTGCTGGGCGGCCGGGTGCGCGGCGGCTCCGGCGCCCAGCGCCGGCTGCTGTGGCTCTCGCTGGTCAGCGCGATCGACCTGTCGCTCGGCCTGGCCGGGATGGGCCTGGCGCCGACGGTGGCCTGGGTGCTGCCCGCGGTGCTGGCCGGCGGCATCGGCAACGGCGTGCTCAACCTGGCGGTCGGCTCCCTGGTCGGGATGCGCAGCGCCGAAGCGGTCCGGGGCCGGGTGGCGGCGATCGTCGGCGGCCTGGCGTCGGCCGGACAGGTCGGCGCGATGCTGCTGGGCGGCATGCTGGCCAGCGTCCTGGCACCCCGGCAGATCTTCGTGCTGGCCGGACTGCTCGGCATGCTGGTCCCACTCGCGCTGGGGCACCGGCTGCTGGCCGCGGCAGGCCGGCCGGCCGCCCCGCTCGCTGCCGAGCGCGGAGCCGGGATCGGCATCGCCGAGGTTGCGGCCAGCGCGTGAACCCCATCTGGTGATCCTCGCCCCCGCGGGGCCACCCGACCAGCTGGACCTGTCCAGGTGCGGCAGGCCCCGGACGCGCCCGATGAGCGCGCCCGGGGCCCGTCGCCGAGAACTACTCGTGCAAGTAGGAGATCGAGAAGCTGCCGCCGCTCACCGCGGAGGTGTGGTCCTCATAGCCAGAGCTGTTGCTGGCATCCATCAGGGTCGGGTTCCAGTTGCTCAGGCTGGAGCCGTTGATCTGGGAGTTGCTGAAGCTCACCGTGCCGAACTTAGGGTAGGCGGCGGTCGGCGACTCGATGATCACCTCGGCACTGGCGTTGCGGGCAGAACTCAGTGACGCCACGGTGGTCTTGGTCCAACCCTTGCTGCTGTCGGTGAGGGTCAGCGTGTACGTGGAGCTGCTGCGGCTCACCGTGGCGAGGAACTTGTCGCCGGCCGAGACCGGGTTACTGGTGAGGCTGTAGTACACCGGGGCCTTCGGGTACATCTCGTACCAGGCCTGGTAGACCGCGCGGCCGGACGAGCAGTCGGTGGCCACCCCGGTCTGCTCGACGGTGGAGCTGCCGTAGCCGTCGATGCCCACCCACGGCGCCATCAGGTCGTTGGTGCTGTTGCAGGTCACCGATGGCTCGGTCCAGGTGGAGGTCACCGAGGTGAAGCCGCTGCCGGTGGCGGCCGCGCCGGACCAGTTGTAGCCATTGATGTTGTAGCCGTTCCTGCCGGCCGCCACCCTGGCCTTGGCGGGCCCGCCCGCGTGGCCGAAGTGCGCGGCGGCCAGGCCGGGGGTGGCCGCACCGTTGGCAAAAGTGTGCGGAGTGGCGGTGGCGCTCGCGGCCGGCAGCAGGGCCAGCGAGGCGCAGGCGGCGGCGCCGATCGCGGGGGCGATCAGGGCCGGACGAGGAATTCGCATGGGGGATGCGTCCTTTCGGAAGGGGATTCGCGCGCACGAGGCGGACGTTCCAGCAATGGGGTTGCCACTGGCCAGTGGCAGGGGAATCCGGATCGCTGAATTCTAAAAGTGGGCGAAGCTGCCTATCTATCCCTGAGACCCAGATTCGGCTATGAATCAGCTCAATTTGCAAACATTAATCAAATGGATGTCTGCAACGTAAAGCTTCCCCGTCGCAGCGGCCCAGGATCGAGCTGCCCAGTCGGGGACGGCGGGTCAGTACTGCGAGAACGCCAACCCGACCAGCTCGCCGAACAGCTCCTCCGGATCACAGCGGTGACCGTGCGAGTTGAACCAGGTGCAGACGTTGCGGCAGTCGCGCTGCAGGTAGTCCATCCCGTTGGGATTGGACACCACGTCGACCACCTGCGGCAGATCGATCAGCACCACCCGGCCCTGGTCGACGAGCAGGTTGTAGGCCGACAGGTCACCGTGCGCCTGCCCGTTGGCCGCCATGGCCCGCATCGCGTTGGCGATCTGGTCGAAGTAGCCGGCCAACTCGGCCGGCTCGGCCCTGACCTGGGCGAGCCGGGGCGCGGCAACCCGGTCACTGCCGATGAATTCCATCAGGATCTCGGTGCCGTCCACCTGCACCGGATAGGGCACCGGGACCCCGAGCGACCACAGGTGACAGAGCGCACCGAACTCGGCCATCGCCCACTGTCCGGCCAGCACCTGCATGCCGTACCGGGTACGGCCCTGCATGGCCCGCTGGTCACGGCTGCGGCGCACCGAACGGCCTTCGAGATAGCCGGCGTCCCGGTGGAAGTTGCGGTGCTCCCGGTCGCGGTAGCGCTTGGCGGCCAGCACGGCGGTCTGTTCGGCGCTGCCGGGGACGGCGCGCTCGATCAGGAAGACGTCGGCCTCCTTGCCGGTCTTGAGCACCCCGAGTTCGGTGTCGATCGCGGCCTGGGAGGTGATCACCCAGGACGGCCGCGGCTGCGGGCCCCGGGCGCCCTTGACGACCGAGGACCAGGTCGACCAGCGCTGGCCCTCGCCGGGGTCGGCCAGGGCGCGGAACTCGAACGGGGCCACCAACGCGGCACCCTCGGGTACTTCGAGGTCGACCGGCGGGAGGTCGGTCGTCGTGGGGTCGGCCGGCGCGGGGTCGGCCGCTCCAACCCCGGTCAGTGCGAGGTGGGCCGGGGCGGGGTCAGGCCGGACCGGAAGGTACCGGGCAGCCGGAAGCGGTTCGGTCGTGCGGGTGAGCGGGTCGTGCGACAAGGTGTTGGCTCCTCGAATGGCGAGGCAGCCGAGCGCCGGTTCGCGACCTAGCGGGATGCCTCGAGAACGACTGGGGACGCAAGAAGTCCCAGGACCGTGGTGGACACTTCGACGCCTCCTTCATCCGAGTGGCACGCGGCGCTGATCGCCGCGGCAGTGCGAGAACTATGACCGACCGGGCTGCCCGCAGGCAACCGATTTACCAGCGCAAGGGATGCCGCCGCACCGGCTGACCGCAGCCGAGGCCCCGACCGGGTAGGGCCGCTACCGACCTGCGGACGCCGGGCAGCGGCTCAGGCGGACTTCTCCTGCGGCGGAGCCGGGATCTCGGCCCGGGGCACCAGCGTCGGGTAGACGTGTTCGAGCACTGTCTCGGCGGTGATGACGACCTTGGCGACGTCCTCACGAGAGGGCACCTCGTACATCACCGACAGCAGCACTTCTTCCATGATCGCGCGCAGCCCGCGGGCGCCGGTCCCCCGCTTGACCGCCTGGTCGGCAATCGCCTCCAGGGCGTCGTCGGCGAATTCGAGTTCCACTCCGTCGAGCTCGAACAACCGGGCGTACTGCTTGACCAGCGCGTTCTTCGGCTCGGTGAGGATCTCGATCAGGGCGGCGCGGTCCAGCGGGCGGACCGTGGTGATCACCGGCAGCCGGCCGATGAACTCGGGGATCAACCCGAACTTCATCAGGTCCTCGGGCATCACCTCGGCGAAGCCGTCCCGGGTGTCGATCTCGAACTTGGTCTTGAGCTCTGCACCGACGCCCAGGCCCTTCTTGCCCACCCGGCCTTCGATGATCTTGTCCAGGCCGGCGAAGGCGCCACCGACGATGAACAGCACGTTGGTGGTGTCGATCTGGATGAACTCCTGGTGCGGGTGCTTGCGACCGCCCTGCGGCGGCACCGCGGCAGAGGTCCCCTCCAGGATCTTCAGCAGCGCCTGCTGGACGCCCTCGCCCGAGACGTCCCGGGTGATCGACGGGTTCTCCGACTTGCGGGCGATCTTGTCGACCTCGTCGATGTAGATGATCCCGGTCTCGGCCCGTTTGACGTCGTAGTCGGCTGCCTGGATCAGCTTGAGCAGGATGTTCTCGACGTCCTCACCGACATAGCCGGCCTCGGTCAGCGCGGTCGCATCGGCGATCGCGAACGGGACGTTGAGCATCCGCGCCAGCGTCTGGGCCAGCAGGGTCTTGCCGGAGCCGGTCGGGCCGAGCAGCAGGATGTTGGACTTGGCCAGCTCGACGTTGGACTCCGACCGCTTGCCGGTGCCCTCACCGCCCGCCTGCACGCGCTTGTAGTGGTTGTAGACGGCCACCGCCAGGGTGCGCTTGGCCTGGTCCTGGCCGACCACGTAGGAATTGAGGAATTCGCAGATCTCGCTCGGCTTGGGCAGCT
>JAVEEO010000293.1 GCA_030840415.1 Pseudonocardiales bacterium
CGGCTGAAGCGGGCCTGCGGGGCTGTGGTTGGCGGAGCGGACCGCGCCGTAGCCGCTGAGCCGGCCCAGCACCAGCGCGAGCTGGATGGTGAAGGCCCCGCGGGCATCGGTCGGCGCGTGCCCGCACAGCTCGGCGGCCCGGCGCAGCCGGTAGCGCACGGTATTGGTGTGCACGAACAGGGCCCGGGCGGTGGACTCCAACGCCCGGCCACCGTCCAGGTAGCTGACCACGGTGTCGAGCAGCACGTCGCCGGCCTCGACCAGCGGTTGGTAGACCGTCTCGATGAGTTCGTGCCGAGCGCCCAGGTCACCGGCGATGGTGCGCTCGGGCAGCAGGTCCTCGGCCGACACCGGCCGGGGGGCCGCGGGCCAGCCGGCCACCGCCCGCAGCCCGCTCAGCGCGGCGGCGGTGACCTCGGCGGCGCCCTCGATCCGCGGAGCCGAGCCGCCCACCACCACCGGGGCGTCGTCGAACTCCTGCAGTACCGCCTTGGCCGCCTCCAGCGGATCGGTGATGCCGCCGAGCACCACCACCAACCGGCCGCCGTGGACGCCCGCCAACACGTCGAAACCGGCCCGGCGAGCCGCTCGGTGCACCGAGTCCAGCGCCTCGGTGGGATCCAGGTCGAGTCGGGCCGACCCGACCACGGTGGTGACCGCGCCCTCGGCCCGCCAGCCGAGCGCGGCCAGCTGGCTGACCGGTGAACCCGCCTCGGTGGAGCGCACCCCGCGCACCAGGCCGTCGATGACCAGCGCCTCCAGCCGGGCGTCCCAGCGGCCCCGGGTCTCGGCGGCGCCGGCGTAGACCCGGGCGGCGGCGAAGGCGATCTCGCGGGAGAACCGCAGCATGGCGTCGGCGACCTCCTGCTCCTCGCCGGGGCCGGCCAGCGACGGGACGTGCTCCTCTACCACCGCGATGGTCTGGCGCACCAGCTCGACGGTCTGCTGCAGCGACACCCGGCGGGCCAGCTCGCGCGGCGCGGTGCCGAACACCTCACCGGTCAGCCGCACCACCTGGTCCGGTGAGCGCAGCCACTCCACGAACGAGCCGATGCCGGCCTGGGCGACCAGCATCACCCAGGAGCGCTGGTCGGCGGGCAGCCGGCGGAACCAGGCCAGTTGCTCGTCCATCCGGGCCAGGCTGCGGGTGGCCAGCGCGCCGGAGGACTGCTCGATCCGGCTGATCGTCGCCTCGCTCAGGGTGCCGCCCACGCCGCCGAGCCTAGTGTGAGGGCCGTGGACACGTTCGAGATCCGGCGCGGCGCCGACCGGGCGCGCACCCGCACCGACTGGCTGGACTCGGCCCACTCGTTCGCGTTCGGTTCGTACTACGACCCGGACAACCTCGGCTTCGGCGCGCTGCTGGCCTTCAACTGCGACATCCTGCAGCCGGGGCCGGGGTATCCGGTGCACGCCCACGCCGACGTCGAGATCCTCACCTGGGTGCTCGCCGGCTCGCTGTCCCATCGCGACGAGGCTGGCACCGAAACGGTGGTCTCGGCCGGCCAACTGCACCACCTCAGTGCCGGCAGCGGCATCCGGCACACCGAGGCCAGCGCCGTGCCCGACCAGGCCGTCCACCTGGTGCAGATGTGGCTCGGCACCGACCAGCCCGGCCGGCCGCCGCTGCGGCAGTTGCTGCGGCCGGGCGAACTTGCGCCCGGACGGTTGGTGCTGGTGGCGGCCGGCACCGACCACGCTGACGGCAGGGATCGCTCGGACGGCGACGGCGGGGACAGCCCGGACGGCGCTGAACACGCGGCCGTGCTGCGCATCCGGCGACGGGGCGCCGCGCTGTCGGTGGCCCGGCTGCCGGCCGGCGCCTCGCTGGTGCTGCCGGCCGCGCCGCTGCGGCACGCGTTCGTGGCCGCCGGTTCGGTCGAGGTCCGTGACGCCGCCGGCGAGCCGATCGGCGCGCTGGCCGCCGGTGACGCGCTGCGGATGACCGGCGGCGGCGATGAACTGGTGACGGCGGGCGAGCCGGCCGAGCTGCTGGTCTGGGCACTGGGCGTACCGGCCGGTTGAGGCGATTCCAAACGCGAAGACCACCGCAGGGGGCCGCTGTCAGCCCGGGGCGCTCCGAGCGAGCGAGACGGCCGCCACGCGGCCCGGGCCGACCGCTTACGCTGGCTGGGTGTCCGCAGCAGCAGGTCTCGACGTCGGTGATAGTGCCGCCGACGCCACTGTTCAACGCCGGCTGGCCCGGCTGATCGGGGACGGCGGCGTGCTGGTGCTGTCCGGTGCCGGGTTGTCGACCGAGTCCGGCATTCCCGACTACCGGGGCCCGACCGGCCGGCGGCACCCGGCGACCCCGATGACCTACCAGGAGTTCACCGGCAGCCCGGCGGCCCGGCAGCGGTACTGGGCCCGCAGCCATCGCGGCTGGCAGCGGATCGAGCAGGCGCAGCCCAACGACGGGCACCGGGCGGTGGCCCGGCTGCAGCGGGCCGGCCTGCTCAGCGGCGTGATCACCCAGAACGTCGACGGCCTGCACCAGGCCGGTGGCGCCCGGGACGTGATCGAGCTGCACGGCGGGTTGAACCGGGTGATCTGCCTGAGCTGCCGGGCGATCAGCCCGCGCGAGGAGCTCGACGAGCGGCTGGCGGCGGCCAACCCGGGATCCCGGGACGTACCGGTTACCGGCCCGGTCAAGCCGGACGGCGACGTCGAGCTCGACGGCCGGGCGGTCGAGGAGTTCCGGCTGGTGGACTGCCTGGACTGCGGAGCCGGCCCGCTCAAGCCGGACGTGGTGTTCTTCGGGGAGAACGTGCCGCCGGAGCGAGTGGCCCGATGCTACGCCGTGGTCGAGGCCAGCCGGCTGCTGCTGGTGCTCGGATCGTCGTTGACGGTGGCCTCCGGCTTCCGGTTCGTCCGGCGGGCCGCTGCCCGGGGCGTGACGGTGGCGATCGTCAACCAGGGAGCCACCCGGGGCGACCCGCTGGCCGACGTGCTGCTCGACGAACCACTGGGGCAGCTGCTGCCCGCCCTGGCCGTCGAGGCGATCGGGCGCTGATGGTGGAGTCCCGGCTCGACGACGTGGCCACCTTCGGCGCGCTGGCCGAGGTCGGGGTCGACGAGCTGCGCGAGCTGCAGTTGCGCCGGCTGCGCTGGTCGTTGCGGCACGCCTACGACAACGTCGCCCACTACCGGGCCGCCTTCGACGCCGCGGACGTCCATCCGGACGAGCTGGCCTCGCTGGCCGACCTCGCCCGGTTTCCGCTCACCAGCAAGGCCGAACTCCGGCAGAACTACCCGTTCGGGATGTTCGCGGTGCCACGCGAGCAGGTGGCACGGCTGCACGCCTCGTCCGGGACCACCGGCAAGCCGACGGTGGTGGGCTACACCGCTGCCGACCTCTCGACCTGGGCCTCGGTGATGGCCCGCTCAATCCACGCCGCCGGTGGCCGGCCGGGCGACATCGTGCACGTGGCCTACGGCTACGGCCTGTTCACCGGCGGCCTGGGCGCCCACTCCGGCGCCGAGCGGCTCGGCTGCACGGTGGTGCCGGTGTCCGGTGGGATGACCGCGCGGCAGGTGCAGCTGATCCTCGACTTCGAGCCGCGGATCATCATGGTCACCCCGTCCTACTTCCTGTCGATCCTGGACGAGCTGGCCCGGCAGGGAGTCGATGCCGCGCAGACCTCCCTGCGGATAGGCATCTTCGGTGCCGAGCCGTGGACCGAGGCGATGCGCGCGGAGATGCAGGAACGGGCCCGGCTGACCGCGCTGGACATCTACGGCCTGAGCGAGGTGATGGGGCCGGGAATCGGCCAGGAGGCGGCCGGGCATCCGGGCCGCCTGCAGATCTGGGAGGACCACTTCTATCCCGAGGTGATCGATCCGCAGACCGGCGAGGTGCTGGCCGAGGGCGAGCAGGGCGAGCTGGTGCTGACCTCGCTCAGCAAGCAGGCGATGCCGGTGGTGCGCTACCGGACCCGGGACCTGACCCGGCTGCTGCCCGGCACCGCCTACCCGGCCTTCCGCAGCATCGAGAAGATCACCGGACGCACCGACGACATGATGATCATCCGGGGCGTCAACGTGTTTCCCACCCAGATCGAGGAATTGCTGCTGTCGGTGGCGGAGCTCTCGCCGCACTTCGAGTGCGTGCTGAGCCGGCCCGACCGGTTGGACGAGCTGTGCGTGCGGGTCGAGGCACGCGAGCCCGGCGCCGACGCCGACGGCCTGTCGGGGCGGTTGGGCAGTGTGATCAAAGACCGGATCGGGGTCACCGTCGCGGTCGAGGTGCTGGCCCCGGAGTCGATCCCGCGCTCGCAGGGCAAGGCCGTCCGGGTGCGCGACCAACGCTGACCGCCACGCTCGAGGCCGGTCCATCCGCCGGGCCGGCTACCGAACCACCAGATCGGAGATTGCACGATGGATCGAATTCAACTGGGCGAGCTCGAGGTGTCCCGGCAGGGCCTGGGGTGCATGGGGATGAGCGAGTGGTACGGGCCCGCCGACTGGGACACCTCGATCGAGACCATCTCCCGGGCGCTGGAGCTCGGCGTGACGTTCCTCGACACCGCCGACGTCTACGGCGCGGGCCACAACGAGGTGCTGGTCGGGCGGGCGATCGCCGGCCGTCGCGAGCAGGTGCAGCTGGCCACCAAGTTCGGCATCGACCGCTCCGGCGGTGACCAGGCCCGGGTGATCCGCGGCGAGGCCGGCTACGTCAAGCGGGCCTGCGAGTCCTCGCTGCTGCGGCTCGGCGTCGAGACGATCGACCTGTACTACCTGCACCGGCCGCCGCAGACCGCCGAGATCGAGGAGACCGTCGGGGCGATGGCCGAGCTGGTCACCGAGGGCAAGGTGCGCTACCTGGGACTGTCCGAGGTGGACGAGCCGCTGCTGCGCCGGGCCCACGCGGTGCACCCGATCACCGCGGTGCAGAGCGAGTACTCGCTGTGGACCCGGGACGTGGAGGCGGTGACCCCCACCATGCTCGAGCTCGGCATCGGGCTGGTGCCGTACTCGCCGCTCGGCCGCGGCTTCCTGACCGGGGCGGTGGACCCGCAGAAGCTGGACGACAAGGACTTCCGCCGCTTCAACCCCCGGTTCTCCGACGAGGCTGCCCAGGCGAACCTGGCGATCGTGGCGGCGGTGCGGGCGGTGGCCCAGCGGCAGGGGGTGACGCCGGCCCAGGTCGCGCTGGCCTGGGTCTATGCCCAGTCGGCGCGGCTGGGAGTGCCGGTGGTGCCGATCCCGGGGACGAAGCGGGTGCGCTGGCTGGAGCAGAACGTGGCCGCGCTGGACGTGCGGCTGACCGAGCAGGACCTGGCCGAATTGGACGCGCTCGGTACCCAAGTGGTCGGCGCTCGCTACTGAGCGTCAGGGTTGCGCTCGGCTCGATGGACGGGACGTGAAATTTCCCGGGCGGGGGGATGGCGTAACAGTTAGCCGTATGAACTAATGCCGTAGTCCGAGCGCGGCTGGTTCAACCCAGATCCGGCCGGCTCCCCGTGCATCCGTGGAAGGAAAGCCAGTCGATGCCCGACCTGACCACCGCTGAGCGACCCGCTCGAACCACCTCCGCCAAGGGACTGCGTCCCCGCCTGCCGTTCCTGCTCGGCGTGCTGATCGCCGTGCTCGGCCTGACCTTCGGGGGCATCGCCACCGCGTCGGCGCACAACAGCAATCAGAGCACCGCCAGCCACGGCAACGGCAACGTGCTGAGCTGGTACACCGGCCGGGCGCCGACCCCGGCGCCCACTCCGAAGACCGACGCCCAGGTTCCGAAAGTGACCCTGGTGGAGAACGCCATCAAGGCCTACTACGGCGACACGGTGGCCGCCAACGGCGATCACCTGCCCTCGACCACCGGCAACTACGCCAAGCAGGTGGCCAGGATCGAGGACTCGGCCGAGTGGTACCTCAAGACCTACCACGCGAAGCCGAAGGACCCGCAGGCCAAGGCCAAGAAGGCCATCGTCTTCGATGTCGACGACACCACGCTGAACACCTACAACTACGAGATCTTCTCCAACTTCGCCTACAACCCGGTCACCAACGCCGACTACGTCAACAACGCCCGGTTCCCGGAGGTCTACGGCATGCCGGCGCTGGCCAAGTACGCCTCGGCCCACGGTTACACCATCTTCTTCATCACCGGACGGCCGGAGGCCCAGCGGGCCGGCACCGTCACCAACCTGGCCAAGGTCGGCTACACCGCGCCGGACGCCGACCACCTGTACCTGAAGAACAAGGACAACCCGCCGGCCTACCTGAGCTGCGGCTCGACCTGCACCACCATCCAGTACAAGTCCGGCACCCGGGCGCACATCGAGTCGCTGGGGTACAACATCGTCGCCAACTTCGGCGACCAGTACTCCGACCTGACCGGTGGCTACGCCGACCGCACCTTCAAGATGCCCAACCCGATGTACTACCTGCCGTAAGTCCCGGCTGACACCACGGAGCCCCGGCCAGCAATGGCCGGGGCTCCGTCTCGTATACCGGCTCGTCCACCGGCCTGCAGTCGTGACGCTAGGACGATGGCGCCAGCCGAGCGCCGACGGCCTGGGCGCCGGCGCGTAACCGGCGATCCCACACGGCGAATATCGTCTCGGTGGAGCTGACTGCCAGCAGGCTGGCCAGGTGGACCGCGTCAGTGCCCCGCAAGGAATGTCGGGACGCGAGCTCGCCGGCATGCGCGGCGACGGCGTCGGTCAAACCTCGACCGGCCGGGTCGCCGCCCAGAAGTCCTCCCACAGTGATTCGGCGTGCGGCTGCTCGTCCTGAGCCAGCCGTCCGGCCCGGCCGCCGGCGGCCAGCGCGGCGCGTACCTCCGGGTAGGCCAGCCGGCTGGACACCGCCGCGTCGCAGCCGTCCCACAGGGCTGCGGCCAGGTCGCTTTCGGCCTCGTCGACGACCAGCTTCACGAAGGCGCTGCTATCGAAGTAGACGATCGCCACCCGCGGTCAGCGGCGCTGTTCAGTCACGAACTCAGACACCGGCTCGCTCGCCCGGGCTCGGCTGGTGCCGCGTGCCACCGGCCCAGCACTGAGGCGCGGCTTGCCCAACACACCCTGCTGGGTCAGCTGATCGAGCAGCGGCGCGGTGTCGATGGGCAGCAACCGCGCCACCGGGATGCCGCGTTCGGTGATGACCACTTCGTCCCCCGCTCGGACGTGATCGAGCCAGGCTGACAGTTCCGCTCGCAGCGCGGTGATCGCGACATCCACGGGCCAAACGTACAACTCCGCAGGGTGGAAATGTACGTTGGATCGATCCTCAGGCGGCTCCTTCGGACGATCCCGCGTTCGCCGCGGCGACGTCGGTGATCTTGTACTTCTCCAGGGCGTCCCGGGCGGCCTCGGGCTTGACCTCGCCGCGCTTGGCCAGCTGGGCCAGCACGTTCACCACGATCGACTCGGCGTCGATGTGGAAGAACCGGCGGGCGGCACCCCGGGTGTCGGCGAAGCCGAAGCCGTCGGCGCCGAGCGAGCTCCACTCCCGGCCGGTGCCCTGCACCCACTGGGCGATCTGGTCGGGCACCGCGCGCATGTAGTCCGACACCGCCACCACCGGCCCGCTGGTGTCGGCCAGCACGTCGGTGAGGTAGGGGGTATGCGGCTCGGCGTCCGGATGCAGGAAGTTGTGCTTGTCGGCAGCCAGCGCGTCTCGTCGCAGCTCGTTCCAGGACGTCACCGACCAGACGTCGACGTCGACCCCCCAGTCCTGGCCGAGCAGTTCCTGGGCACGCAGCGCCCACGGCACCGCCACCCCGGAGGCCAGCACCTGGGCGCGCGGGCGGCCCTGCTCGCCGAGCGCGGTCGAGACCAGGTGGATGCCCCGCAGGATGCCCTCGACGTCCACGTCGGCGGGCTCTGCCGGTTGCGGGATCGGCTCGTTGTAGATGGTGAAGTAGTAGAAGACGTCCTCACCCTGCGGGTGCTGCTCGGACGAGCCGTACATCCGACGCAGGCCGGCCTCGACGAGGTGGGCGATCTCGTAGGCGTACGCCGGGTCGTAGGCCACCACCGCGGGGTTGGTGGAGGCCAGCAGCAGCGAGTGGCCGTCGGCGTGCTGCAGGCCCTCACCGGTCAGCGTGGTACGCCCGGCGGTGGCGCCGAGCACGAAGCCGCGGCCCAGTTGGTCGGCGAACTGCCAGAACTGGTCGCCGGTGCGCTGGAAGCCGAACATCGAGTAGAAGATGTAGAACGGGATCATCGGCTGGCCGTGCGTGGAGTACGAGGTGCCGGCCGCGATCAGCGAGGCGGTGGAACCGGCCTCACTGATGCCCTCGTGCAGGATCTGGCCCTGGGTCGACTCCTTGTAGGACAGCAGCATGTCCCGGTCCACCGCGTCGTACTCCTGGCCGTGCGGGGAGTAGATCTTGGCGGTCGGGAAGATCGCGTCCAGGCCGAAGGTGCGGGCCTCGTCCGGGATGATCGGCACGAACCGGTTGCCGATCTCCTTGTCGCGCATCAGATCCTTGAACAGCCGCACCATCACCTGGGTGGTGGCGACGTTCTGCTTGCCCGAGCCCTTCTTCAGGTCGGCGTAGGCCGAGGCCTGCGACGGCGGCAGCACCAGCGGCTTGGACCGGTTGACCCGCTTGGGCAGCGAGCCGCCGAGGGCCTCGCGGCGGTCCTTCATGTACTGGATCTCGTCGGACTTCATGCCCGGGTGGTAGTAGGGCGGCAGGTCGGCGTCCAGCGCCTCGTCGGTGATCTCCAGGTGCAGCCGGTCCCGGAAGGCCTTGAGGTCGGCCTTGGTCAGCTTCTTCATCTGGTGGGTGGCGTTGCGGCCCTCGAAGCTCTCCAGCGTCCAGCCCTTGATGGTGTGCGCCAGGATCACCGTCGGCTGCCCGACGTGCGCCCGAGCCGAGGCGAACGCGGCATAGACCTTGCGGTAGTCGTGGCCGCCGCGCGAGAGCACCCGCAACTGCTCGTCAGACAGGTCCTCGACCAGCTTGCGCAGCCGCAGGTCGCCGCCGAAGAAGTTCTCCCGGATGTAGGCCCCGGACTCGACGGTGTAGGTCTGGAACTGCCCGTCCGGCGTGGTGTTCATCTTGTTCACCAGCACGCCGTCGCGGTCGGCGGCCAGCAGCGGGTCCCAGTCCCGGCCCCAGATCACCTTGATGACGTTCCAGCCGGCGCCGCGGAAGTAGGACTCCAGCTCCTGGATGATCTTGCCGTTGCCGCGCACCGGGCCGTCCAGGCGCTGCAGGTTGCAGTTGATCACGAAGGTGAGGTTGTCCAGCTCCTCGCGGGCCGCCACCCCGATCGCGCCGAGCGACTCGACCTCGTCCATCTCTCCGTCGCCGAGGAAGGCCCAGACGTGGGAGTTGGCGGTGTCGGCGATGCCCCGGGCGGCCAGGTAGCGGTTGAACCTGGCCTGGTAGATCGCCCCGATCGGGCCCAGGCCCATCGAGACGGTCGGGAACTCCCAGAAATCGGGCATCAGCCGCGGGTGCGGGTAGGAGGACAGGCCGTGCGGCGCCTTCGACTTCTCCTGGCGGAAGCCGTCGAGGTGTTCCTCGGTCAGCCGGCCCTCCAGGAACGCGCGGGCGTAGACGCCGGGCGCGGCGTGGCCCTGGAAGAAGATCTGGTCGCCGGTGCCGCTGGCCAGGTCCTTGCCGCGGAAGAAGTGGTTGAAGCCCACCTCGTACAGCGAGGCCGCCGAGGCGTAGGTGGCGATGTGGCCGCCGACGCCCAGGTGCTTGTTGGCCCGGCTGACCATGATGGCGGCGTTCCACCGGATGTAGGCCCGGATCCGGCGCTCGATGTGCTCGTCGCCGGGGAACCAGGGCTCGCGCTCGGGCGGGATGGTGTTGATGTAGTCGGTGCTGCGCAGCGCCGGTACGCCGACCTGACGTTCCCGGGCGCGTTCGAGCAGTTTCAGGAGCAGGAACCGGGCGCGCTGACGGCCGTCGTGGTCCACGGCGGCGTCGAACGATTCGATCCACTCACGGGTTTCGCCGGGGTCGATGTCGGGAAGCTGGCTGGGCAGCCCGTCGGTGATGATGCTGTAGCGATCACGAGTCACCTCCCCAGTGTCCACCAACCGGCGACAAGATGTGACCTCCGATCTTTACCGACCGGTAGCCGATGGGTAGCCCAGAGGGTTGCGTCGTCGCTGAAGTGTGGTTATCTACCGGAGCACGGTTACCAGCGGCGAGGACGTTCCTTGCCGCTTCAGGCACTTCTGGAGGCTGGCAGTGAGCACCACCCCCGGTACCGGGGACAACACGACCGCATTGGTTGACCGCCTGGGCATCGAGCCGGGCATGGTCGTGCAGGAGTTGGGATATGACGACGACGTCGACCAGGCTCTGCGCGAGGCGATCGAGGACCGCCTCAACGACGACATGGTGGACGAGGACTCAGATGACGTCGTTGACGTCGTCCTGCTGTGGTTCCGGGAGGACGACGGCGATCTCGTCGACGCCCTGGTGGACGCGATCGCCCCGCTGGCCGACAACGGAGTGATCTGGCTGCTGACGCCCAAGCGCGGCCGGGCCGGCTACGTGGAGCCCTCCGACATCTCCGAGGCGGCCCCCACGGCGGGGCTGTCGCAGACCTCGCTGCTGCCCCTGTCCGCGGACTGGACCGGCGCCCGGCTGGTCAGCCGGCGTGCCAAGGCCGGCGTCGAGCGTGGCAAGGGGGAGCGGCGATGAGTTTTCTGCCCGACCCGGTGTCGGTTCCCGGCATGAGCCCGCTGCCGGTGGGCACCGAGGCTCCCGACTTCACGCTGCGCGACCAGAACAACGAAGTGGTGACGCTGTCGTCGTTCCGGGGGTCCAAGGCCGTGTTGCTGGTGTTCTACCCCTGGGCGTTCACCAGCATCTGCACCGGCGAGTTGGGACAGATCCGGGACCGGATCGAGGAGTTCGCCAACGACGCCGTGCAGGTGCTCACGCTGAGCATCGACTCGTCGTTCGTGCACAAGATCTTCGCCCAGCGCGACGAGCTCAACTACCCGCTGCTGGCCGACTTCTGGCCGCACGGCGCGGTGGCGCAGGCGTACGGGGTGTTCAACACCGACGCCGGCGTGGCCAACCGGGGAACCTTCCTGGTCGACTCCGACGGCATCATCCGGTTCAGCGAGGCCAATGAGATCGGCGCCGGACGGGATCCGCAGCGCTGGCTGGACGCGATCGCGGGACTGACGTCCGGGGTTGCCGGCTGACGTCACGCCAGTAGCTGGCCCCGTTCTCGGTGGCCCAGCTGCCTGCTTCTGATGATCTTCATGAGGATCGGTCGTCCAGACCGTCGAATGCCATGAAGATCCACGAAACCTGCGGTCGACCCGTCGGGTCAGGCGCGGCCGGACAAACGATCGTCCAGCGATGCCTTCCGGCTCCTGGTGGCGGCCTTGGCGGGCGCGGGCGGGGCGTCCGGGTCGGCTAGCTCGGCCTGTTCGGCGGCTTCGGCTTCGTTGCGGCGGCGTTCGGCGGCGGCCATCACGAACGGCGCGCACAGCGCCAGCAGGCCGAACAGGTACCACTGCACCACATAGGCGGCATGCTGCGGTTCCTCGGCGCCGCCGGCGGGGTTGGACATGTCCGGTTCGGGCAGCGCGGTGAGGCCGGCGGTGCCGGGCTGGCCGGCCAGCAGCTCGGCGTAGCCGTTCCAGACCGGGGCGCCGATCCGGCCGGCCTGCGCGGCGGCGTTGACGGTCTCGACCTGCGGCGCGGGCAGCTGTCCGAAGCGGTCGGCCTTGCTGTCGACCGGTTGCAGCCGGCCGGTGACGGTGACGGGGCCGGACGGAGCGGCGGGCACCGGCGGGCTGGTGGTGGCGGCCCCGGTCTGGGCCAGGAAACCCCGGGCGACGATCAGGATGCCGGTGCTGGTCCGGAGCGGGGTGAGCACTACGTAGCCGACGTCGCCGTCGACGCTCTGGTTGCGGAGCAGGGTCTGGTCGGCGCTGAGGTAGCTGCCAGTGGCGGTGACGTGCCGGAACTTCTGGGCCCTGCCGTTGGAGATCTGGGCGGTGGCGGGGCCCAGCACGTCGGCGATGTCGGCGGGCTGGTCGCGGTTGTCCAGTCGCAGCTGCCGGTTGGCGTCGTGCTTCTCGGAGAACCGGATCACCTGCCAGCTGCCGGCCAGCCCGCACAGGGCGGCAACTACCACCATCAGGGCGAACAGGCCCAGGTAGCGCGGCTGCCGCAGCGTCGAAAGCACGATGAGAACAGTACGGCGGAGGTGTGTGCGGGGGCCGGACCGGTACCCTTGCCTGGTTGTCGTCGTTCCGGCTCCGGCCGGGCGGCGGTCGATGGGGCGCTTAGCTCAGCGGGAGAGCACTCGGTTTACACCCGAGCGGTCGTTGGTTCGATCCCAACAGCGCCCACCGGTGACACACGTCGTGCGCCTTATTCAAACCGGTTGTCGTATCCGTGCGACGATGCCGGACGGGCCAAATGCGACGTGGGTAGAGGCGCCTCGCCAAAGCTCGGGCACGGCGTGGTGACCATGCGTATCCCGCTCGCGCCCTCCGACTACCGCACCGCCCGCGTCCACGACCTCAGCTGGGGCGAGGACCGCAAAGTCAAGGCCGTAGCCGTCGAGTTCCGAACGATCTCAGGCGATGAACCGCTGTATGTGGACTACCGCCTGGAGCCGGATTGGGTGATCGGAGAAGCAGCCAGTCAAGGCCGGTCCGGGTCTCCAACTTGCTGAGCTTCTATCCCTGGCCGAACGCGGCCATGGCCGACACACGTAATCATTCGCATCTCAAGACCACGGTTCCGCTCCCTGGAACGCTGCGTTTCGATGGGCAGGAGGTGGGAGCCCAGCGCTATGTTACGAGCGAGATCGTGGTTCATATCGCCTTTCTCGCTAACGCCTCTCTGGCTGTGGCACGTCCCGGCAGCGCCGTGGACCTGCCTGCGCTCACGTCGGTGCCCTACGAATCCTCTCGGCTGAGTCGGCGGTAGGGAGCGGACTCCCGGCCAGGCGTTCGCCGCGATAGCTGCCATCGCAGGACGTCCACCAGGGTGTCGTACCTGAATCGCTTCACGGCGGCTGTCCAGAGACGAGAGGATTCTTCGGTGCAGGATTGGCCCGCTTCAGATGACATTCCCTCGCCCGAACTGGTCGCCGCGTGGCGCGCCCTCGATACGCTGCCGACCGGGCGCGTCCCGCTCTGGGCTGCCCACTGGATCGTCGCTGGCCATGATGGGGCGGCCGTCGTCGCGCTCGCCGGGCTCAGCGGCGGTGACCCTCACGAGGTCCGTGACAAGGCACCCGGGGCACTGACCGAATGCGGCGTCACGACACCGGCTACCGCGGCGGCCATGGTCGCGTTCACGGCGATGGATAGCAAATGACCATCCACCTCATCGTGGGCCTCCCCGGCGCGGGGAAGACCACGCGGGCCAAGGAGCTGGAGGCCAGCGAGTCCGCTCTTCGGCTCACACCCGACGACTGGCAGCTGGCAATCTTCCATGGCGATGACTCGACGCGATGGCGGTCGAGCGAGCGGGCCGACCAGCGGGACCGGATCGAAGGCAAACTCGTGGCCGTCGGTATGCGGGCAGCCCAGCT
>JAVEEO010000043.1 GCA_030840415.1 Pseudonocardiales bacterium
CGCCATCGCCGCGATCGTGGCGTCCGGCATCCACCCAGTGGCGGGTATCGGCCTGGTACTGGTCTACAACGTTGCGTTCGTTTCGCCGCTGCTTGCTCTGATCGCCGCACGCCGGCTGGCGGGCGCGCGGATGGTCGCGAAGCTCGACGCCACGGGCGACTGGCTGCGCGAGCGTGCGCCGGTGATCCTGGCCGCGCTGCTCGCTGTGGCGGGTGTGGCCGTGGCCGCCGTCGGCCTTGCGCGCCTCGGCAAGTAGCTAGAGCTGCGCTCGCGCGGCCACGAACGCATCGACCGCCCGGCGCACGTGCTCCTCCGTGTGCGCCGCCGACATCTGAGTCCGGATCCGCGCCGCGCCGCGCGGCACGACCGGGTACGAGAACGCCGTGGCCAGCACTCCCTCGCGCAGCAGGCCGGCGGCCAGCGCGCCCGCCTCGGCGGCGTCGCCGATCATCACCGGGATGATCGGGTGCTCGCCCGGCAGCAGGTCGAAACCCTCTTCGGTCATCCGGCGCCGGAAGTGCTCGGCGTTGCGGCTCAGCGCCTGGCGCGGTGCCGGATCGGACTGCAGCACGTCCAGGGCGGCCAGCGCGCCGGCGATCATCGTGGGGGCGACGCTGTTGGAGAACAGGTAGGGCCGCGAGCGCTGCCGCAGCAGGGCGACGATCTCGGCGTGCCCGCTGACGTAGCCGCCGGAGCCGCCGCCCAGCGCCTTGCCGAACGTCCCGGTCAGGATGTCGACCCGGTCGCTCACCCCGGCCAACTCCGGAGTGCCCCGGCCGCCCTCGCCGAGGAAGCCGACCGCGTGCGAGTCGTCGACCATCACCAGCGCGTCGTAGCGCTCGGCCAGGTCGCAGATCTCGGCCAGCGGCGCCAGGTAGCCGTCCATCGAGAACACCCCGTCGGTGACGATGACCCGCTGCCGGGCGTCGGCGCTGGCCTCGAGCTGCGCCTGCAGGTCGGCCATGTCCCGGTTGCGGTAGCGCAGCCGGCGGGCCTTGCACAGCCGGATGCCGTCGATCAGCGAGGCATGGTTCAGCTCGTCGGAGATGATCGCGTCCTCGGCTCCGAACAGCGTCTCGAAGACGCCGCCGTTGGCGTCGAAGCACGAGGAGTACAGGATGGTGGCGTCGGTGCCCAGGAACTGCGACATCCGTTCCTCCAGCGCCACGTGCAGCGTCTGGGTGCCGCAGATGAACCGGACGCTGGCCAGCCCGAAGCCCCAGTCGTCCAGCGCCTGCCGGGCGGCCGCCAGCACGTCGGGGTGGTCGGCCAGGCCCAGGTAGTTGTTGGCGCAGAAGTTCAGCACCGGCCGGCCGCCGGCCACGATGGTGGCCGCCTGCGGCGAGGCGATCTGGCGCTCCTTCTTCAGCAGCCCGGCCTCGGTGATCTGGGCGAGTTCCGCACTGATCCGCTCCTGCATGGTGCCGTACACGCGTCAACTCCTTCTGAACCGGGTTGCTTTCCTGACAACAGCGCTGATGGCCAGCCGGACCGGCCTCACGACCAGTCGAGCACTACTTTGCCACCCGTGCCCGAGCGCGCCCGGGCGAACCCCTCGGCCCAGTCCGCGGCGGGATAGCGGTCGGTGACCACCGCGCTGACCGCCCGCTTGAGCTCGGCGCCGGACTGCAGCATGGCACTCATCGCGTACCAGGTCTCGAACATCTCGCGGCCGTAGATGCCCTTGACGGTGATCATGTGGCTGACCACCTTGGCCCAGTCCAGCGCGATCGGCTGGCTGGGCAGGCCGAGCATCGCGATCCGGCCGCCGTGGTTCATGTTCGAGATCATCTCCGGCAGCGCGGTGGGGTGGCCCGACATCTCCAGGCCGATGTCGAAGCCCTCCCGCATCCCGAGTGCCTGCTGCGCGTCGGCGATCGAGCCGGTGCTGACGTTGAGCGCCAGGTCCGCGCCCATCTTGCGGGCCAGTTCCAGCCGTGGCTCGCTGACGTCGGTGATCACCACGAACCGGGCGCCGACGTGCCGGGCGATCGCCGCCGCCATCAGGCCGATCGGGCCGGCCCCGGTGATCAGCACGTCCTCGCCGGCCAGTGGGAAGCTCAGCGCGGTGTGCACCGCGTTGCCCAACGGGTCGAAGACCGCCCCCAGGTCCGGCTCGATGTCGGCGTGGTGCACCCAGACGTTGCTCTCCGGAATCACCACGTACTCGGCGAACGCGCCGTCGCGGTGCACTCCCACGCTCAGCGTCCGGATGCACAGGTGCCGGCGGCCGGCGCGGCAGTTGCGGCAGATGCCGCACACGATGTGCCCCTCGCCGGAGACCCGGTCGCCGACCCGGACGTCCCGGACGCCCGCGCCGACCTCGACCACCTCGCCGTAGAACTCGTGCCCCGGGATCAGCGGTGCCCGGACCTCACTGGCGGCCCAGGCGTCCCAGGACTCGATGTGCAGGTCGGTGCCGCACAGCCCGGTGCGCAGCACCCGGATCTTCACCTCGGCCGCGCCGGGCTCGGGCTCGGGCCGGTCGACGAACTCGAATCCGGGCTGGGCTGCCGACTTGAACAACGCCTTCAAAGCACCGCTCCCTCGCGCCGTTGCGAACCTTCCCCGCGGAGCTTGCCAGATCGGCCGATCAGTCCAGCAGGGCGTCGACGAACTCCGCCGGCACGAACGGCGCCAGGTCGTCGGCGCCCTCCCCCAGGCCGATCAGCTTGACCGGCACGCCGAGCTCGCGCTGCACGCTGATCACGATGCCGCCCTTGGCGGTGCCGTCCAGCTTGGTCAGCACCACGCCGGTGACGTCGGCGACCTCGGTGAACACCCGGGCCTGGGTCAGGCCGTTCTGCCCGGTGGTGGCATCGAGCACCAGCAGCGTCTCGCTGATCGGGCCGTGCTTCTCCACCACCCGCTTGAGCTTGCCCAGCTCGTCCATCAGCCCGACCTTGGTGTGCAGCCGGCCGGCGGTGTCGATCAGGACGGCATCCACGCCGGCCTGCTTGCCGGCCCGGACGGCCTCGAAGGCCACGCTGGCCGGATCGCCGCCCTCCGGGCCACGGACGGTCTCGGCACCGACCCGGGAGCCCCAGGTCTGCAGCTGGTCGGCGGCCGCCGCCCGGAAGGTGTCGGCCGCGCCCAGCAGCACGCTGCGGCCGTCGGCCACCAGCACCCGGGCCAGCTTGCCGCAGGTGGTGGTCTTGCCGGTGCCGTTCACGCCGACCACCAGCACCACCGCCGGGCCGTCGCCGGTGCTGACGGTGTGCAGCGTCCGGTCCAGTTCCGGCTGTAGCGCGGTGACCAGCTCGTCGGCCAGCAGGGCGCGCAGCTGCGCCGGGTCGCGAGTGCCCAGCACCTGGGTGCGGGTGCGCAGCCGGTCGACGATCTCGGTGGTGGGACGGACCCCGACGTCGGCGCCGAGCAGCGCGTCCTCGATCTCCTCCCAGGCCTCGTCGTCGAGCCGGTCGCGGGCCAGCACGGCCAGCAGGCCGCGTCCCAGCACGTTCTGCGAGCGGGCCAGCCGGGCGCGCAGCCGCTGCATCCGGGTGGCGGTGGGCTCGGGGACGTCGAGCGGCGGTGCGGTCGGGGCCTCGGCTTCGGGAGCGGTGGGCG
>JAVEEO010000059.1 GCA_030840415.1 Pseudonocardiales bacterium
AGCCCACCGAGAACCCTCTCGACGTACGGGACGCCAGCCCGACCGAACAGCAGATCTGGTACGCCGACCAGGCATTTCCGGATCGCCCCAGCTACACCGAGTCGCTGGTCGTCGCGCTGGAGGGCAACCTCGACGTGGTGGCGTTGCAGGCGGCCCTGAGCGCGGTCGCCGCCCGCCACGACGGCCTGCGCTCGACCTTCCACGACCTCGACGGCGTGCTGAAGCGGGTGGTCGCGGCCCCGTCCGAGCTGCCGTTGCCCGTGCACGACGAGCCGGGAGCCGATGTCGAGGAGGCGGCCCGCCGGGCGATGGCGCGCGAGACCGCCACCCCGTTCGACCTGGCCACCGGCCCGCTGTTCGCGCCCTACCTGGTGCGCCTCGGCGACCAGCGCTACCTGCTCGTGTTGCGGATGCACCACCTGGTGATCGACACCGTGTCGGGGACGGTCCTGACCGAAGAGATCTCCGAGTGCTACCGGGCCGCCGCGACCGGTGCTGACGTCGCCCTGCCGGTCGCCGACCCGTTGCCGGCGCCGCAGCCGGCCTCGGCGGAGTCGCTGACGTACTGGACCGCGCTGCTGGCCGGCGCGCCCCGTGAGCTGGAACTGCCCTATGACCGCCCGCGCCCCGGCGCGCCGTCCGGCCGAGGTGCCTCGGTCGGGGCGGAACTGGACGCCGAGCTGATGTCGTCGTTGCGGTCGGTGGCCCGGCAGCACCGGGTGACGCCCTTCACCGCGCTGCTGGCCGCGTGGGCGCTGACGCTCCGGGCGGTGAGCGGCGAATCGGACCTGGTGATCGGCAGCCCGTTCGCGCACCGGCAGGCCGGGGCCGAGCGGGCCGTCGGGTTCTTCGTGCACACGCTGCCGTTGCGGATCACGATCGAGGAGCAGGCATCGTTCACCGACGTGCTGAAGCTCGTCCGCGAGCGGCTGCTCAGCGCCCAGGAACACCGCGACGCCCCGCTCCCGGAGATCGTGCGCGCCCTGGGCGGCAACCCGGACCCGCAGCGCAACCCGCTGTTCGACACCATGGTCGTCTACGACAACGAGGCCATCTTCGAGCTCGACCTGCCCGGCGTCCGGGCCACCCTTCTCGACGTCACGCCCGACCGTGCCCCGGTGGACCTGGTGCTGTTCCTGATCAATCTCGGCGGCACCGTCCGCTGCCGCCTGAACTACGCCCTCGACCTGTTCGAGCCGGACACCGCCCGCGACCTGCTCCAGACCTACAGCCAGGTGCTGTCCGCCGTGGTTGCCGACCCGCGCCACCCGCTGCGTGAGCTGGACCAGCTCCAGCGGCGCGCCCCGAGCCAGGCTCCGCCTGCCGCGGGCCTGCCGCCGGAGGCCTGGACCACCGGCGGCCCGGCGCCGCACGGTCCCACGCTGCTGCACCACGGTGTCCTGAACCGGCCGTCCGACCTTCCGGCAGTCGTCGACGACGGCGTGGTGACCACCAGCGCCCAGCTCAGGGCCCGCGCCGCCGCCGTGGCCGGAGCCATCGCCGAGCTGGGGGTACCCGCCGGTACTCCGGTCGCCGTCCTGCTGCCCCGCGGCGTGGACGCGGTGGCGGCCATGCTCGGTGCGTTTGCCGCCGGGGTGCCATACGTGCCGCTGGACCCGGAGCAGCCCACCGCCCGGCTCGGGCACATGGTCCGCAAGGCCAGGGCCGCCGCCGTGATCACCGCTGACGGCGCCGAGGTTCCCGGCGACCTTCCGAGCATCCTCGTCGACCGGCTCGCCGAGCCGGCTGAACCCACCGCGATCAGCGGCCACCCGGTCAGCCCGGACGACGTGGCCTACATCCTGTTCACCTCCGGCTCCACCGGCGAACCCAAGGGTGCGCTGATCGAGCACCGGGCCATCTCCACCGTGATCGACTGGTACACCCACGACCTGGGCCTGACCGCCGCCGACCGGATCCTGTGGTTCTGCAGCCCCGGCTTCGACGTCTCCTCGATCGATGTCTGGTCGGCCCTGCGCACCGGCGCGACCCTGTACGTCGTCCCGCCCGACCTGCGCTACGACCCGGCCGGGCTGCGGGACTGGCTGATCGACACCGGAATCACCATCGCCTTCCTGCCGACTCCGATGGGTGAGCTGCTGCTGGACCAGCGCTGGCCCACCGAGCCCGCCGGCTCGGTCGCCCTCCGGCATCTCATCGTGGGCGGCGACGCCCTGCACCGCAGGGCACCGGCCGGGGCGCCGTTCCGGCTGTGGAACGCCTACGGCCCCACCGAGGCCGCGGTGGCGACCTGGACGGAGGTGCCGGCCGACGGCGACGGGCCACCCCCGATCGGCCGGCCGGTGCCGGGCACCTGGCTGCGGGTCGTGGACGAAACGGGCCGCCAGGTGCCGGTGGGCGAGCCCGGGGAGCTGCTGATCGGTGGCGCCCAACTGGCCCGCGGCTATGCCGAGCCGACCCCGGAGCAGGCCGCCCGATTCGCCGGTACCGGCGCCGATCGCTACTACCGCACCGGCGATGTGGTCCGCTGGAACGCCGACGGTGACCTGGAGTTCCTGCGCCGCAGCGACCAGCAGGTGCAGATCCGCGGCTTCCGGGTCGAACCCCGCGAGGTCGAGCACCAGCTGGCCACCCTTCCCGGCGTGCGGGAAGGCGCGATCCGCGCCTGGACCGACTCCGAGGGCACCGTTCGGCTGGCCGCCTACGCGGTCACCGCGCCCGGCGTGACCGTCGCCGACCTGCGCACGCGATTGGCGGCCCGGCTACCGGAGTACATGATCCCCGCGACCTGGCAGCTGATGGACGCGCTGCCGCTGACCACCAACGGCAAGATCGACCGGGCCGCCCTGCCCGAACCGGCCCTCGGCACTCCCCGGCAGCCGGCGGCAGACCGGCGCGGCGGCCTCGAGCAGCGGCTCGCGGCGGTGTGGGCGGCCGAACTGGGCGTGGCGGCGGTGCTGCCGAACGCCACCTTCTTCGAGCTGGGCGGTCACTCGCTGTCGGCGATCCGGCTGGTCAACCGGGTCCGCGACGAGTTGGGGGTGCGGCTGGACGTGGCGGACTTCCTGCGCAGCCCGACCGTGCGCGGGCTGGCGACCCTGCTGGCCCCACAGCTGCAGCCCTCCGACGTCGAGGTGAGCGTCCCGGCGAGTCGCAGCCAGCTGATCGGGTACCAGGCGACGCTGGCCAGCGAGGACCCCAGCCTGCTGACCGTCGCCACCCGCTTCACGCTCAACGGCACCCTGGACGAGCCTGCCCTGCGACGGGCGCTGACCGCGCTCATGATCAGGCACCCGGCCCTGCGAACCCGGATCCGCGAGATCGACGGGGTGCCGCACCAGGAGGTGATGGTCGCCGATGAGGCACCACTGAAGATCGTCGACGCCACCGGCGCCACTGAGGACGACCTCGAGTCGGCGGTGCTGGCCGCCGCCGGTGACGCGGCGGACCTCACCGAGGGCAGCACCTTCCGGGCGACGTTGTTCGCCGTGTCCGACCGGCGCGCGGAACTGCTGCTCACCGTCCACCACTGTTTCAGCGACGGCTGGTCGGTCGGCGTCCTGGTCCGCGACCTGAGCGAGCTGTATCGGGCCGAGGTCGCCGGCGAGGCCCCCGACCTGCCGGCCCTGACCACCAGCTACCTCGACTACACCGACTGGGAAACGGCCCATCTCGCCGACCCCGCCACCCGAGCCGCCATCCAGGACTGGGTGGACTACGTCGAGGCGGTCGGCGCCCGTCCGCTGCTGCTGCCCACCGACCATCCGGGCGGTGACTCGCTCACCGGCCACGGGGCCGTCCACACCGCCGTCCTCGCACCGGAGTTGGTCGCCGCGATCGAGGCGGTAGCGACCCGCGAAGGCGCCACCGCCTTCGCCGTGCTGATCGCCGGCTTCGCCGCGCTGGCCCAGGAGGTCACCGGCGCCTCGGCCACCGCCTTCCTCTGCGGAGTGGCCAACCGGCCGGAGTCGCGCTTCGAGAACGTCGTCGGGTGCTTCACCCACCTGTCGTGGATCGTGGTTCCGGTTGCCGAAACGGCCACCTTCGCCGGCCTCGTCAGCGCCGGCCGCGACGCGATCTGGCGATGCCTCGCGCTGCAGGCCATCCCGGCGCGGGTGCTGAAGGAGGCTGCCGGCGGGCCGTTCGCGCAAACCCTGCCCCGAACGATGCTGGAACTCTTCAACACCTCGTTCCCCAGCCTCACGCTGCCCGGGGTGGACCCCGCACCGCCGATCGATGTAGACCTGCCGGTGGCCCGGGGCGAGCAGACCTGGGCCATCCATCCCGGCCCGGACGGGGCTCTGCATCTCAGCCTGGAATACAGCACCGATCTCTACGAGCCGGACAGCGTGGCCACCTGGGCGACCCGGTTCATCGAGATCCTCACCGCGGGCGTCGCCGACCCGGACGGCAAGCCCTGGCAGAGCCCGTGACCTGAGAGCACGTCGCACCGCGGGCCGGGTTCGGCTATCCGAGTCGTAGCACGCTGATCGGCCAGGTCTGCCTCATCGGCGTGGCCGGTGGCGGCTTGATGCTCTCGAGTTCAGGTTCTGAGACCATGCGCTGTGTACATGGCCGCTCCAACCTCCACCAACAACAGGACAACTGCCACGAAGTACAAGTAGGTTTTGACACGCCGCCGTGCGATGAGGGATTTGGAGAGTGCATACCAGGAGTCGTACTCGGCACGGGCGACAGACTTGGAATTCGTGAGCGTCAGGTCGTTCACGAGGTTGTACATGGCTTCAACCGCTTGTGCGGCTCGTTCTCCGGTCGAGCGCATTTCCCTCGCAGCCCCACCTATGGCCTTCGGGCGCTCTCGTCGCGCATAAAGCGCGACGATGGCTACCAGAATGGCCAGGATGGCGGTAGCGATCAAGCCGCTCGTTCGTACGTGCCCGGCTTTCACGAGGCCGCCCGTGAAGGTCACGATCGCAACTGCGGCCGCGATGAGAATCGCCGCCTGGGAGTCTGTGCCGGCAAGGCGTCCGTCCTCGATGCGAAAGAGGTCGCGCTGAAACGCTGCCGCGTTGCGCAGCGTGTCGATCAGCTCGTCATCGGGAATTTCCGCGCACGAGGAAGCCAACTGATCTTCGATCAACGCGACACGCCGTTCCAGGTCTGCCGGCTCGTCCGTTGGTGTTTCCGCGCGAGACCTGCGCGGGTCTCGAGGGTCCATCGCCGCCCCTGCATCGTGAAGGCTCTGCCGACCGAGAGCAACATTGTCACAAGATGCCTGCAACGCGTTGGGCCAAGTATGCACCTCATAGCGCAGCAGTGGTACCCACATGTCGAGGGAAATCACTGCGTGGCGCGGCGCGGATCGGATGAATTTTTCCAACCTGTCCTGACCGGGATTTCGCCGTAAACACAGTGCAGATCATCACTTCGTCGATCCGGGTGGTCCAGATGTCGAGGGTATCCCGCCGACCCATTGCCCCCTCTCGGGTGCCGGGCGAAGAATGTAGGACGAGGCTTGCAAGCCCACCGAGGAGGCGAGCTATGACTTTCATCCGTCAGGCTGCCTGGAGCACGGAAGCCGAACAGGCGTTTGGGTGGTCGACGAGCCTGATCTGGTACGCCGTCGCCATTCGTGAGATGAAGAAGCTGACGCCGCGACTGGGCGAGTTCCGACCGCTGGCGCTCGAGGCGAATGCCATCGGCAATGAGCTGACCCGAGCCGCCCAGCAACGGTACGAGTTCTTGATTCAGTCGATGAAACCCATCATCCGGGGGTGGAGTGACCCGCGAGGTCTCGGCTACCAGTCTCAGGTGCACGACTCGTTCCTGCCACCGAACGCCTGTCCGCGGCACGACGGGAAACCAGTGATCTGGCACGAGTGCTCTGCTTCAGCAGATCGAATTGCCCAGGTGTACTGGTAGCCGGGCCCTCGCGCGGAGGAGCCTCCGGCTCGTCCGCTCGTTCGAAGAAGTCGGGCTGCGGGTCGCACGTCGTATCGTCGATGTCAGGCATTGCGCTGCCCACCCCGTGTCATCGTGCTCGATGACCAGCAGTGTGAATGCTCGTACAGCGCAAGTCGAGGCCGAACGGCACCTTCGTGGTGGCCGTACACGCCGGCGGCGGATAATGGCTGGATGACGGAGCCGGCGCGTGGCGAGCCGACGGCGGACGGCCGGTACATCGTGGTGGACGGCCGGCGGTGGCGGGCCACCGACCCGGCCATACCGGAGTCACTGCGCAAGGAACTGGTCGCCGAGCTGATGTCCGCGCGCCGGGACGTCCGCAGCGACCCCGAGACCGCGCGCCCGCGGGTCCAGGACGCCAAGGTGGCGCTGGGGGAGCGGGGAGATCCGTGGTGGGACCCCACGCCCGAGGGGCAGCGAGTGCGGCTGGCCGCGGCGATGCGCGTGCTGCTGCGGCACCGAAAGCCTGAGGCGACGATCTGTCCCAGCGACGCGGCCCGGGTGGTGGGCGGGACGTCCTGGCGGGATCTGATGGATCTGGCGCGCGAGGTCGCCCAGGACCTGGCCGGCGAGGAGATCCTCGTGGTCTGCCAGCACGGAACCGACGTCGACCTGGCCACGGCGGTCGGTCCGGTGCGGCTGGCTCGCGGCCGCCGCTGGTGACCGGCACCAGCGGCTTTGCCGGCTCCGAGTGGCGGCGGATTGCAAAGTGAGGTTGCTCCAGCAGCGGGGATTAGCTCGTGGGTGGGTAGATTTGTGACACCTGATGCAGCAGGCGCTGGCCGAATACCCGCTGTCCTTGAGAGCCTTGTCGGCCGCCGGTCAGGGCTGATGCCCGGCCCGCGCCCCTGCCTATCGTGGTGGCATGGCGCGCAAGCCCGCCCCAGCCGGCCATCCGGCGTCCGGGGCCGATGATGCTGTTGAGGTGGTCAGGCGCCTGGCGCTCAGCCTGCCCGGGGCGGTCGAGCGCGACCATCATGGGTTCCCGTCGTTCCGGGTCTCGGACAAGATCTTCGCGACGCTGCCCACCCCTGGCCTGCTGCGCGTCTTCGTCGGCGAGCCGTCCGTGCAAGCCGTGGTGGCCGAGTACCCCGAGGTATGCAGCGAGGTCAGGTGGGGGCAGAAGCTGGCCGGCGTCGGGTTCGACCTGGCCCGCGCCCCGCGGCACCTGGTGGCGGAGTACCTGACCGAGGCCTGGTCTGCCCGGGCGTCCGCGGCGCAGCGGGCGGCCTGGGACGAGCGGCACTGATCACTGCCCAGTGTTATTCAGCCCGGTAATGACGCAGGCAGGCCCACCTGCTTGTCTCCGGCCCCGGATGAATAAAAGTGACATGCAGGAAATCGACGCGCGTATTGACTGCGCATCGTTCCTGGAATGCTCCTGCAGTTGTTGTGAAGCCTTTCTGTGCCGAATATGCGGGCAGTGGTTTCGCTATCACTGGGGCAACTGCTCCCAGTCTGGCGGGAGGGGTTGCATCACCCGCTGCACTACAGGGCGCACTGGGCTCGGACCGAGGGCGGCGCGGCTGTTCTGGGCTAGCTGCGGGCAGACCTCGCCACGAGGCGCGCCAGCCCTGGAAAGACGTGTACAGTCCCCGATCTGGCCTGGATAGCAGGGCAAAGCTCACACATCTTGCCCACACGACCGCTGCCCGCCGGCTGCCCGGCGCTTGGGGAAACCCATCGCCCCGGCCTTGTTCGAGCGGCGCGCCGGTGTTCGGCTCGGGAGCCGAGCGAGGAGCTGTGGGCCGGCGCCACCCGCCGTCCGGTCCGCCGGATAAGGGCGCCCCGGTGCAGACACGGCGGTCGTCGATCAATTCAGGAGTTATCGAAGAAGCTCTGCCGTCCGGGTATCTAATTCATCTCCAGTGGGTTAGCCTGTGCCGCGCCGGATCGAATTCAGACGGCCAGGACCGATACATTTTTCGAACATTCAAAGAATTTGAGAACGCTCGTGACCGAGCAGGCAGCGGCGCCCCGCGTAGGTGTGCACAGCGAACAATTGCACCAGAATGACCTCACCGACTCCTACCTGGCGGCCTTCGAGGCCAGCGGGATCAAGCCGAGCGAGTTCCATGCCGCGGTCCAGCCGGTCACGGTCGGCACCAACATGGAGGGCCGCTGCCTGACCCGGCCCGGCTTCCTGGAACGCCGGCAGGTCCAGCAGCTCGAAACCGACCTCGAGACGCTGTACCGGTGCCTGACCGGGCTGCCCGACCGGCTGTTCGGCGGTGACCTCGCGCGGTTCGTCATCGCGACCGGGGTGCCGGCGCAGCAGGTGAAC